>CALAUH010000317.1 GCA_937892225.1 uncultured Treponema sp. | reverse complement strand
GAACTGGGTTTTGCTCATTGGTTGATGAAGAAACATTTTTTTTAGATGGAGAATCGTTTTGGTTTGACATTTTTAAAGAAAAATAAAATTATATTATTTTTGTATAATTCTACCTAATTGGCCGCATGCTCCTCCAATTTTACGACCTCTTTTTGTTCTTACCGTTACATTTAAACCATTTTTTTCTAAATAGGTAACAAATTTGTTTACTTCAGAAATAGAAGGTTCCTCAAATGGTAATGTTTTAATAGGATTCCATGGAATTAAATTTATATTTACATTTATATCTTTTGCAAAATTAATTAGATTTTCTGCACTTGAAATACTTGTATTTTTATCATGAAGGAGGGCAGCTTCTAGAGTTACTCTTTTACCTGATTTTTCAGCATAATAATTTATTGCTTTTTTTAATTCTTCAAGATTGTTTGCCTGTATTTTTGCAACCGGCATTAATTCTTTACGTAATTCTTCATCTGCAGTCGTTAAAGAAACGGCAAGTTTAATCTTTGGACCATTATCTGCTAAATCATAAATACCGTTTACAATTCCACATGTTGATAAAGTTATTCGTTTAGATGATAAAGCTCTTCCATCAGGATGACAAAGAATCTGAATTGCTTTTCTGATTTCATTCAGATTTTGCATCGGTTCTCCCATCCCCATAAAAACAATATTATCTAATTTACCGGCAGTCTGTTCCAGATATAAAAATTGTTCAACAATTTCACATGCTTTTAAATTTCTTGCTAAACCTAAAGTTCCTGTCATACAAAATGCACATTTCATTGCACAACCAGCCTGACATGAAACACAGGCAGTTTTTCTATTTTCTTTATCTGTTAAAAGAACTGTTTCAACAATATTATTATCTTTAAGTTGAATTCTTAATTTAATTGTACCATCAGGATCTTTTAGCGTTTCTGCAATTTTTGTGCTTCTTAATTCTGCTTTTTGTTCTAATTCATTTCTTAAATCTAAACTTAAATTAGTCATTTCGTTAAAAAAAGAAACTCCGTTTCCAACCCATTTAAAAATTTGTTTTCCACGGAATTTCTGTTGTAAATTTAGATTTTCGTTAATTTCTTCTGGAAGTAAATCTGTAAGTATTATTTTATCCATACTTACAAATATACATTATCTTTTAAGTTTATTCAAAAGGTTTTTAATCTGAATATTTTTTCCATCACCTTTAAGATAATTTTCCAAAAGCTTAATACCTTCTTCAGTCTGATTATCTAATGCATAACATTCTGCAAGATCAATATAGAGTCTTGAATTTCTGGCATCCTGTTTGATTAAATCAGAGAATCTTGTAATAGCTTCTTTGTATTGTCCTTTTTCTTTACAGATTAAAGCAAGTCCAATTGCAGCATAAATATCAAAATCAATATCAAGTGCTTTTGTATAATATTTAATTGCTTCTTCTAGGTTTCCACCAGTTCTGTAAGCATCACCGGCACGTGTAAGAATAACTTTATTTTTAGGATCAATTTCAAGAATTTTATTCCAGTATTCAATTGATTTATCCTGTTTATTCATACCACGATAGCAGTCAGCAAGACCGAATAATGCATAAAAGTTTTTTGGATCTTTATCTAAAGCTTTTTCAAAGAATTCAGTTCCTTTTTCAAAAGTCTTTAATTTTCTGTGACAGTTACCGATTGCTGTAAGTACACGGATATCTACATTATCCTGATTGATTTCATAGATGCGAGTCCAGTACTGTAAAGCATCTTTATATTCTTTAAAATCATAACTTAAATGTCCTAAACCGATTAATGCATAAGCATTATCCTGTTCCATATCAAGAACCTTTAAGTATAATTCTTTAGATTTTTTGAAATCCTTGATTTTTCTGTAAGCATCTGCAACACGTGTTATAACAGTAATGTTTTTATCATCATGTTCAAGATATTTTTGCCAGATATCAATAGCTTTAGGGAATTGATTTAATGCTTTATAACAGTCTGCTAAACCAAATAATGCATAATTATTATTAGGATAGTAAGATAAACATTTGTTATAAAAATCAATTGCTTCGTTAAATCTATTTCTTTTTCTGGCTGTATCGCCAAGACCTACTAATGCATAATTATTATTGTCTTCTATTTCAAGAATTGATTTAAATAATTCAATTGCACCATCAGTATCGTTTTCTTTTAGAAGTTGGTAACCTCTTTTAGATAATTCAGAAATCTTATCGTTTGTTTCTTTAGCAATCTCCATTGGGATTTCAATGTTCTGGTCTTCAAAAGATTCCTGACCTGGAATTGTAGTTGATTCCATTTTTAATTAATCTCCTTTTTTCTCTGACGTTTCTAATTATCATTTTTTAGAATTGCAGAAATTACTTTAGCTATACTTTCATAAATAGGGGATGAATCACGATTATTATGTGCAAGATAATAAGCTTTTAAAGCTTTTAAACTCTCGTTCTTGTTAATATAATAATCACCAACACGTGTAAGACCATCTGAATAACCAGTCGTAATAAAAATTCTTCTGGCATCTTCGATATTACCTGCATTGAACATCGCATTCGCTTTTCTGTTGAGGATAACTTTTTGTTCGGAAGTTAAACCTGAGACAGGATAATCAGTTACTTTAATGAATCCGTCTGGGATTCTCTTTTCAGAAACTGCTTCAGTGAATTTTTTTTCTATATCTTTTTTTGTATTCATTGGTTATTATATATGATAATACTTTTACAAAAAAAGTCAAATTAATTATTTTTTGTAAGTGTAAAAATCAACAATTGACCTCCCGTAAATTCTTTGATCTGTTCTCGTTAAATTTCCAATTGTGTCCGGCATAAAATGTTCTTCTGGACGGTGAACAAGGATAGTTCCTGTTTCTTTAAGCATTTTATTTTTATCTGCCTGTTCAATCAATTGTTCATGATATTTATAAGGGAAGGGCGGATCAAAAAAAATAAAATCAAATGATGTTTTACACCTTTTTATAAAATATTCAACCGGCATAAAATGACATTTAATTTTTACATTACATTCTTCTTCTGTAATTTTAACATTTTCTAATACTGTATTTACTTTTATTTTATCTTTTTCACATAATTCAACTTGGGTTGCACCTCTAGAGACTGCTTCAATTGCAATTGTTCCTGAGCCGGAAAATAAATCTAACCATGATTTTCCAGATAAATCTCCAAGAATAGAAAAAACAGATTCTCTCATTCTATCCATTGCTGGTCTGATTATTCCATCTGGACATTTAATAATTCTGCCTTTTAATTTTCCACCCGTAATTCTCATTTGATATAACCTTTAGTTTTCAAGTGACTTATAAACTGAATCTTTAGTTAACAGTTTGTTTTTCTTAGCATAATCATATGCAGTTTTCTTTTCTGATGATAATACTTTTTTATCAGCATTATTATCAAGTAAAAGTTTAATAACTTTTGTAGATGTTGAATATTCAGCTGCATACATTAATGGTGTTTTACCTTTGTATAAATCATTTAAAGGTATTTCTTTTTCTAAATAAATCTGAACTTTATTAATTTTGTCATTTTCATTTATACTGTTTTCAGTTAATAAAACAATAAATGATTTTATGACTTCTTTATCTTTAAGTGAGTAGTATTCTAATAAATTTTGTAAAATTTTAGTATCGGGATTATACATTATACTTAAAAGAAGAGAAGATGAATCGAATCTATTTTTAATAGTTACACTTGCACCTGATGATATAAGAAGTTTTATCAGTTCAAAATTTGACTGATATCTTACTGCGTACATTAATGGTGTCCAGCCATCTTTATCCTGTTGGTTTATATTTGCCTTTGATGATAATAATTTTTTTACTTTTGAAATATCACCATCTTTACAAGCAAACATTAATTCAGTCCTTCCATAAGAATCAGCTTTATCTAAAGAATGATTTTTATCTATTTCTGCATCTTTTTTAATGTTTTCTAAAACTTCGATTTCTTCTGGAATTTCTTCTTCAATTTCTGGTTCTTTTACAGTTACTTTTTTTGTTGTTTCAGTTTTATTATTTTCTTTTTTAATTTCTTTATCAGTTTTTATAACAGGTTCTTCTTTCTTTGAACTGTTTTTGTTTTCTTCCAAATTATTAACTGATTCTAAATCTTCTTCAAAATCATTTATTTCGACATTATTCTGTTCATTTGATTTTGTGTTTTCTTCTTCAGGTTCTAAAGAATTTGATTCTACATTTGCAGAACTTTCTTCATCATTATTTTCTTCTTCATCATATTGTGTATTTTTATTTACATAAGAATATTCATAGTTATTAACATAATTTTCATCACCTTCATCTGCATATTCTATTTCTTTCGGTGTATATTTATTTGTTTGCTGTTCAATATCAAGATTATATGATGAAGCTTCGTTTTCTGGTAATATATTAAAGAAAATTTTGTCAAAAGTAGCTTCAACTCCATAATCTTCAAAATAATTTTTAATTGAATTAAAATCCTGGCTGTAAATAATATTAGGTGTATTTGTTATGAACTGTTTGTTTTTTGTTATGCAATAATCATTTGTTAATGCTTCGTAATACCATACACAGATTGCTTCCTGTAAATTTTCAAAAGGTCCGTAAATCTTTTTTTGAGGAGTAGAGTTTTTTGCTGTATATATAAAATAAGATTCATTTGTTGAATCAATTGTTTCCAGTTTTCTTAAAACTTTTGGTGGTATTTCTGCTTTTTCCGGTTTAGTTGCTATTTTATATTTTTCTTCTGTCTTTTTGCTTTCAGTTTTTGTTTCTGTTTTTTTAGTATTATCTTTCTTCGTTTTTTTATCTTCGATAATTACAATATCCTGTCCCTGATAATAATCTCCGCTTGATTTAATTACGTCTAAATCATTAAAGTATTTATTCAAAGTCTGTATATCACCATTTTCTGCAAATTCTTCTAAAATTGATGATGATTCAGCGAAGAAATACATAGGATCGGATGTTAAAAAAGTTGAATCTCTGGTTACACAATAATCGCTTTTTGCAGGAATGTCTTTGTAAATCCAGAAACATATTGCCTGTTCTCTTGTATCAAATGGTCCGTATTCTATTTTTTCAACTTTTGTGCCAGTGCATTTTCTAATATAAATGCTTTTTTTAGTGGCTTTAGTTTTATTAATTTTTTGTGTGATTGTTGATGGAACTTTTGCTTTTCCATTTTTTTCCGGAGTATATGTCTTTTTTGTAGAAGTTGTATTTTGTACTGATTGAGTAGTTTCTGTTACTTTTATTTCTTCTTTGTTTTTTTCTTTTTCTGGTGATTTTAACTGTTCTTCAGATAATTTATAAGTATCTTCTTGAACTGTAGAAACCCCTTTTTTGATTTTTTCATATTG
>CALAUH010000316.1 GCA_937892225.1 uncultured Treponema sp. | reverse complement strand
CCGCCTTTATGGACAATTTAGCTAACTGAAAGCGAGAAAAAATTAAAGACCAATGCTAGTCATAAATTTTTCTGCGGCTGACTGAATTACAGCATTGCTCAAATAAGATGGATCTTTAATTTTTGCTTTAACTTCTGCAATTCTGTCTGCTCTTACATTAGGAGTTTCAGCTGCTACCTTATCAAGGTAGTATGCCTCTGCCTTTTCAACAGCTTCATCTGAAAGATGAATTGAGTCAGCATTAGGGCTTACTTTAGCAGAGTTCTCTGTTTTACGAATGTTTGACACATTGTTAAGAGGATTAATTCCACCAAGTTTTTCTATCATCATAACGTCCTACCCCTCTACCTTTAAATTATCGGTAGATTATTCAGAAAGTTGAGTTTTTTTATGCCGGAAATGAACACTGCAAATTCTCCCTTTATAGAAGGTCGTTCTGCATAGTTCTTAAGTAGTTCTTCTGCCGAGCCGCACGTAACCTCCTCATGCAACTTAGTCAGTTCCCTTCCAACTACTATCCGCCTTGTACTCTCAATATCGGCAATATCATTTAAAAGTTTAGTAATTCTGAACGGAGATTCATAAATAATTATTGCATCTCCTGTAGCCATTAATTCTCTTAAACGACTTCTTCTTTTTCCTGGTTTTGGAGAAAGAAAACCTTCGAAAATCAGTGTTTTACCGCCTGAACCTGCTACACTGGCAAGCGTTGCAAATGCAGAAGGCCCTGGAATTGGAACAACATCGTGTCCTGCTTGTCTTACAATGTCTACTAAAACTGCACCAGGATCACTGATTCCGGGAGTTCCAGCATCACTTGCATAAGCTACAGAATGACCTTGATTTAATATCTGGACAACTTTTTCTCCAGCAAATTTTTCATTCTGTGACCGACAGGAAATTAACGGCTTTTTAATTTCAAAATGATTAAGAAGCTGTAATGTATGGCGAGTATCTTCAGCAGCGACATAATCAACATTTTTTAATGTTTCAACCGCTCTGTAAGTTATATCACCAAGATTTCCTATAGGTGTTCCAATTATATATAGTACAGACACATTAATATTATAATAAGAAAATACGTATCTAACAAGTAAAAAATATAAAACTTTATTTAAAATTTTATAGTGATTAATAGAAATTTTGATGAAATTTTGTTTTTTTAAGAAGAAAAATGATACTTCAGTGTCAAAACTGGAAATTAAGATGACACTTTGGTACTATTTTCGGATTTTAAATTGACTTTAGGGAAAAATCAAATTATAAAGTGAGTATCAATTAAAAAAAGTGATAGAAAAAAGTTTTGTTAAAAATTTTATTAAAATGCCATAAAGCAAATATTATTATTTGTAAAAATTGATATTTATTCTTTATGGACAGAGGAGAGATTAATCACATGAGGAAAATAATATTACTGATAACAACATTAATATTGTTTTCTTCATGTGATTTATTTGTAAGTCCAGAAAAAGAAGAAGAGTTACCAGAATATATACCAGAAGTAGTATGGAAGCTGGAAACAAATGTAAGATATCCATCACTTCCTGGAAAACAATATAACAGATATTTTTATACTTTTGAAAGTGGTGAAAAAGGAGGAAAAATATCTAAAATAGATTTAGAAACCGGAACAGTTGTATGGACAACAGAGGAAGGATTATACAGTATAGATACATATCCGATAAAATGTGGGAATTATATATTTATCTGCAGTATATATAATGATAATAAATCTATTTATAATAAAATACACTGTTTTTCAGAAGCAACCGGAGAAAAACTTGCAACAATAAAGCTTACTGATTCAGAAAACTGGGAAGAAATAGCAGATATTTATCCTTATGCGAAACAATTTGATTCATATAATGATGAATATATTTACTGGATAAATAATGCAACATATGAAACTTGTGAAGATGGAATATATAAATTAGATATAACAAAGATAGATTTTGAAAAAGATTCTTTGGAACAACAGATAGTTGAACCTGAACTTGTTTTTGAAGACATTTATTATTCATTTCCAGCAGAGAATGAAAATCCAGAAGAAATGATTTATATAAAATCAAATACAAGTTTTGGGACTAAGTTAAAGCCTGCACATATTTATGCCCTGAATATGGAAACAAGAGAAGTTGAATGGGAAACTGTAACAGACAAGATACAGGGAATGAATTTAAACCCATTATATTATGTTAATGATGAAAAAAACGGTTTAAAAGACAGACTTTATTGTTTAGACCAACAGATAGGCTGTTATGATGCGAAAACAGGAGAGGTAATCTGGGAAAGATTCCAGACAGACGAAGACCTTCAGAAAGAACACAGGCTTGGAGGAGACCATGACGCAGGAGTATTCTACAGCGACGGAAGGTTTTATTACACGACAGAAGATACATGTAATACATCATGGTATCCTGAAAAGTTACGGAATAATATCCTTTGTATAGATGCAAAGACTGGAAAATATTTATGGAGTTATGCAACAGACGGTTCTTTAGGATCAAGACCGATTGTAGCAAACGGAAAAGTATTCGTAACGACATATCACAGAGGTTTATATGTATTTGATGCAAAAAGCGGAAAACTTCTCGGAGTAGACAAGACGAAGTTTACGTATGGAGATGAAAGAAACGGCATTCATAACGGAAATGTCCTGTTTTTTGATTTTCATAAAAATGACGGTTTTGGAACATTGTATTGTATAAAACCGTAAGAAACAGTATTTAAAAAAGTTTATATATTGATCAGCAGGAGTAAATATTAAAGTTTATTTCTGCTGATTTTTTTATGGAAATATTGTGTAAAACTTAAATTGTAAGATTATGGTTTTGGAATTTTGAAGTTTTTTGGATAGATAATTTCGTATCTTCCGATTTTTGCATTAAAACAGATTAAATCTGGAACATCCAGAATTGTATAAAGTTTTTTTGCAATGCGTTTTACACTTGATAATGAATATCTCATATAAGTTGCGATTGTTTCAAATTTATAATTTTTTGTTATTAAATAAAAAACTATAAGTTCTGCATCTGATAGGTTTAAAGAATCAAGCGAAAGTATTTTCTTTTCGCGTGTATTTATAATCTGAGTTGTATAAATATAGCAGAGAATTGAAACGATTAAAAATGCAAGAGTATAAAGAAATTTTTTATAGAGAGCTTCTAGGAAAATTTCTTTTCCAAAACGTATTTCGGTTAGGATTGATAAAAAATAAATTATTGTTGTAATTGCAATTTTAATTTTCTTGTGATAATGATAAATTCCTAAAATTGCTAAAGACATTGTTCCAATTGTAAAAAAGATTATAGAACAATGTTCTTCTGGAAAATAAAAATTAATTGCAAAATTGTATAAAAAGCCGAGAAAAGATAAATAGTATAAATATGTAGGATTAAAAAAGAAGATAACTAATATAACTATACTTATCGAATTGATAATTATAAAAGGTATACTATTTGTTTTGCATGAATAAATAGTAAAATATACTAAGGCAATTAATAAAATACAAATAATAATTCTTATTAAAACATTTTGTCTGGACATTTTAATCATAAACATTACTATATATAAAAATGAATTTTTTTTCTATAGTAATTAAGAATTTGTTAATTCTAAATTAGTAATGCCGTCAATTTTAATAAGTTTAGAAATCAGTTCGTTTGAGTTTAAAGAATCTGGTGAGTGTACGGAATAAATTAATTTTACTCTCTTTTCTTCATAAGAATATTTTATATCAACATCGTGAATAATAATTCCACAGCTTGTAACAGTTTCTTTTATTTTATTTTCATCAAAGTTTTTTGTTTTGATTGTTATTTCAAGATTTTTTCGTTTTTCTGCAGGGAAAAATCTTTTTTCAGCTTTAGAGATTAAAACTAATGTTATAATACTTATTACTAAAACTAACGCAGAAGGTATATATAATCCGGCTCCGCATGAAATTCCAAGTGCAGAATCTGTAAAAATGATTGCGGCAGTTGTTAATCCGCGTATATTTAATCCCTGGTGGAAGATTGCACCTGCACCTAAGAAACCGATTCCTGTAATAATTCCGGCTGCAATTCTGGTTGGATCTCCGGTAACATTAAAAACTTCTGCCATGTATACAGAAAGTATACTTAAAAGGCAGCTGGACATACAGATAAGAATTAATGTTCGCATTCCGACTGTATTTTGACGAATTTTTCTTTCTATACCAAAACATAATCCGCAAAATAAACTTGCTAGTAATCGAAGAAAATAATCAAAATTTACATTCTGTGATATAAATTCTATCATCTGCTTTCCTTATGTTTTATTTGAATAAAGAAAATCCTGAAACTTTTGAACCGACTTTAATCCATGTAGAAGCCTGTTTTGCATTTTGTCTTGATTTTGATTTTTTTAAGGTTTCAATATTTCCGGCAACCCATTGTGCTATTAATTCTTCGTTATCATAATATTCATTGGAAGAATCGCATTTTGCTAAAGCAACGGAAAGATATTGTTTTTCCTGTACGAGAGTTGCAAAGTTTTGTGCCAGAGCAATAAATGCTTCCTGTGCTGAACTTACGATATTACTTGCAGGTAATGTGTTCAATGTTTTTGTGCTGTTATGTACTAAATCAAATTTAGAAGGATATGTTTTTAATAAAAATGTTACTGTAACAGGGTCTTTTCTTTGTTCAAGACGGAACAATAATTCATTTGCTAAAAACTGAAAGCTATTAATCATTGTATCGGATGCTAAAGTAATATTTTCTGTTTTATCATATTCAAATTTGCTTGCAAAATATAATGCGTCAAAATAAAAAAGATAATCTGTTAGTTCTTTTAATTTTGATTCACCCTGGATTAAGAAAGAACGTGCTGAAATTGCAGATGCTTTATTCCAGAGACATGCATCAATCATATCTGAAGCTTCTAGAGTTGAAAGTTCACCATCAGTTCTTATTGATGTGAACACATTTTTATTTTGTTTTGTAAAACTTACTGCCAGTTCGAGACTTTCTGGTAATTCTTTACCTGCTATTAAAATATCACTCATAGGTACAGTATAACACACTATAGAATTGCTATCTAGTAGAATTGTAATTTGGTATATGATATAATTTAATTATGAAAATTTGGATTAAATATTTAATAGGTATTGCACTTGGTCTTTTACTGGCAATGATTTTACCTGCAACAAGTATTAAAGCAGGTGAAATTCTTTCTTTTTTGACAGAATTGTTTATTAGAGTTGGACGTTATATTATTGTTCCACTTGTTTTTGCAACAGGCGTTGTAGCAGTAAATAAGCTTCGTACTTCTAAGATGATTGGAAAAACTGCTTTATGGACTTTTTCTATCATTGTAATTTCTTCTTTATTGCTTACAATTATTGGAATTGTTTCAATTTTGTTGTTTAAATTACCTCGTATTCCTATTATTGGTGATAATACGGTAGATGTAGTAAAAATTGATATTAAAAATCTTGTTTTTTCTTTATTTCCAAATTCAGCTTTTGAAGCTTTGAATCAAGGTATTTTTATTGGTTCAACTTTTCTTTTTGCTTTTTTTGTTGGATGGGCAAGTGCATCGTTACCAGAAACTAATACTTTTAAACCAATTACAGCTTTAGCAAATTCTTTATCTGAACTTTTTTATAATATTGCATCATTCTTTATGGAAATTCTTTCGATTTTGTCTGTTGCAATTATGTGTTACTGGGCATTTACATATAAAACAACTTTATCATCTGGTACTTACAGACCAATGTCTATTATGTTTTTAATAGATTTCCTTTTAATTGCATGTGTTATTTATCCTGTAATTATTCGTTATGTTTGTCATGATCCACATCCTTACAGAGTTTTATATGCAAGTTTAGCTCCTTTTATGCTTTCTTTTATCAGTGGTGATGCAAATCTTGCTTTAGGTATTAATACTTTGCACGGAAAAGAAAGTCTTGGTATTAGAAGAAGAATTTCTGGTTTTACATATCCGTTGTTTTCAATTTTTGCAAGAGGCGGTTCTGCTTTAGTTTCTGCTATCAGCTTTATTGTAATTATGCGTTCTTATTCAAGTTTAAGTATTAAGTTTGATCAGATTATTGTTATTTTCCTTCTTGCTTTTGGAGCATCATTCTTATTAGGCGGACTTCCTTCTGGCGGTGCATTTGTTCTTTTAACTGTAATTTGTCAGAAATATGGTCAGGGATTTGAATCAAGCTACTTGCTTTTAAAGCCAGCTGCCTTTATTATTTGTTCGTTTGCAACTTTAATTGATACTGCAACAGCAATGTTCGGAAGTTATATAGTCGCAACAAAAACAAAAATGGTTGAATATCATTCAAGCCAGAACTTTATTTAATAATCATCTTTAGGGTATTACTATGGAATTTACACAAGAATTAATTGACTCATTAAATGTTAACGAAGTTAACATCATGAAAAAAATTGCGGAAGAATTAAGTATCCGCGTTCAACAGGTTAGTGCTGTAATCAGTCTTTTTAATGAAGGTTGTACAGTAGCTTTTATCAGCCGTTATCGAAAAGAGAAAACAGATAACCTTGATGAAGTTCAAGTTACAAATGTTGATCATCTTTTTAAATCATATAAAAATCTTGAAGAAAGACGTTTAGAAATTGTAAAGGGTATTTTTAATCAGGGAAAACTTACTGATTCACTTTATAATGCTGCAATGTCGGCAACTACATTAACTGCACTTGAAGATTTATGGGCTCCATTCAAGAAAAAGAAGAAGACTCGCGGTATGATTGCTGCAGAAAAAGGATTGGAACCTCTTGCAGATGCAATGCTTACAATGAACGATTCTTCAATTGAAAAAGAAGCAGAAAAATATATTAAAACTGATAATGAAGATCCTGCTTTGAATGTAGAAACTGCTGCTGATGCTCTTGCCGGTGCACAGGATATTATTGCAGAACGTGTCAGCCAGGAAACTGCAAATCGTGAAACAGTACATAATTTATATATGAAATCTGGTGATATCATAACAAAAGGTATTATTCCAGAAGGAAAAGATGAAGAAACTGCAAAAAAAGAATCTACATATCAGATGTATTGGGATTATAAAGAACCGTTAAATCAGGTAAAACCACATCGTATTCTTGCAATTAATCGTGCAGAAAGAGAAGGTGCCCTTGAAGTTACAATTGATGTTGATGTAGATGAAGCAGTAAAAGTATTACAGGGAAAAGCTATAATCAATAATAAATATCATTCAGAAGCAATTGAAGATGGTGTAGTTCGTCTTTTATCGCCAGCTGTTGTTAGAGAAATCCGCAGTGATGAAGC
>CALAUH010000315.1 GCA_937892225.1 uncultured Treponema sp. | reverse complement strand
ACAATGATGATTGATACTGTAGTTTATTTCCAGATTACAGATCCAAAATTGTATACATACGGTGTAGAAAAACCAATCAACGCTTTGGAAAATCTTTCTGCAACAACTTTGCGTAACATCATTGGTGAACTTGAACTTGATGAATCTTTAACAAGCCGTGATGTAATCAACACAAAAATGCGTTCTATTTTGGATGAAGCTACAGACCCTTGGGGAATTAAGGTAAATCGTGTTGAAGTTAAGAACATCGAACCACCACAGGCAATTCGTGAAGCAATGGAAAAACAGATGAAAGCTGAACGTGAACGCCGTGAACAGATTCTTATTGCAGAAGGACATAAACAGTCTGCTATTTTGGAAGCTGAAGGACAGAAACAGGCAATGATTCTTGCCGCTGAAGCTCAGAAAGAAGCTGCAATTCAGAAAGCAAAAGGTGAAGCTGAAGCAATTCGTGAAGTTCAGGAAGCTAAAGCTGCCGGTCTTAAAATGCTTAAAGAAGCTGGAATGGACGATAAAGTACTTAAACTTCGCAGTCTTGAAGCATTTGAAAATGCAGCACATGGACAGGCTACAAAAATTATTGTTCCTTCTGATATGCAGAACCTCGCAGGTGTTGTAACAAGCATTACAGAAATTGCAAAAAAATAAATTAAGCAATTAAATAAAACAGTGATATCTTTTTTTTATATTGAATGTATTTAAATTTGATATCACTGTTTTATATTTTATAATAAAATAAATATGTTATAATAAAAGATGGAGAATTAATGTTTACAAAAATTATTGAAAAACCATTTAAAACAGCATCTGCAATTGGTGTATTATTTATTATTGCAAGTATTATTTTAAATATTTGTACAGGTTTTTCATATGCGGACAGTATATTTTCTTTTCCTAAAATAGTTACTTTTGTAATAGAGGGCATTGTATTTATCCTTTTTGTATTAACGTTCTTTAATTATAACAACCACTTTTTATATTATATTGGTATAGAACTTCTTGTTTTTGAAAATCTTTATAATGGAAATATTTATATAGCACTTTTTCTTTCATCACTTTTATTGGTTTTTTTTCTGTTTGAACAAAGAACTACTTCTCATAAAGAAATAATTATTTACGCTGTTATTGAATTTGCAAAATTAATGCTTGTAATTCCCTATGGTATAACAGATTTTTTCTATTATGTTGGACTTACACTTTTTGCTTTATGTACAATTGGTTGTATAAATCTTTTATTTAAACATGCATTATCACAAAAAGAAAAGTTTGCAATCAATTTAGATGATTATAAATTCAGTGAAAGACAAATTACTTGTATAAAAGAAATTGTTTTAAATAATACAACAATTAAAGCACTGGCAATTGATTTTAAAGTAAGTGAAAGTGCAATTAAAAAAGACCTTTCTTATATTTACGATACTCTTGGAATTACCGGTAAAGCAGATTTAAAAGCTCTGTTTATCGGATATAAATTTAATTAATTTCTTTGTACATTCTTTTTTTATATATTTTTATTCAATTTTTAACTCATTTTTGTATTACAATTATCTCATATTCAAAATTTGTTATTTAAGAGGTTTTTTATGTCTTTTTATAAAAATTTTAAAACTGTAGTTTATTGTGTTGCAATGTGGGCAGATAAAGTAAAGGAAGAAGAATTAAGAAAACAGGCAGACTGGCTTCAAAAATATATAGGAGTTGATAAAGTATATCTGGAAACTTTCAGAGGAAAATTTGCAAGAAAAGAACAGCTTCTTATGATAAAAAAAGTTCTGGAAGAATATGGTATAGAAGTAAGTGGTGGAATTACAACAGTATGTCCAGATTTATCTGACGAGGATAAAAAAAGACAAAGATTATTTGATACATTCTGTTATTCAAATGAAAAAATGAGGAATCTTGTAAAAGAAATCAGTGAGTATACAGCTTCAATTTTTGATGAATTTATTATAGATGATTTTTTCTTTACACAATGTACATGCGAAGATTGTATAAAAGAAAAAGGTTCAAAAAGCTGGAAAGAGTTCAGACTTGAAAAAATGATGGATGTTTCAAAGAACTTAATTCTTGCTCCTGCTAAAAAAGTAAATCCGAAGTGTAAAGTAATAATCAAATATCCGAACTGGCGCGAAAGTTATCATCAGACTGGATATAATCCTAAAGAACAGCGCTTGATTTTTGATGGAATTTATACTGGAACAGAAACTCGTCATGGTGCACAACAGGATCAGCATTTACCAAGATATTTAAGTTATTCTTTACCAATTTATATGGAAAATGTTGCACCTGGAAAAAATGGCGGCGGTTGGTTTGATCCTTTTGATTGTGATAGAATCGATACATATCTTGAACAGGCATATTTAACAGCTTTTTCTAAATGTAAAGAAATTATGATGTTCTGTTGGAGTGCAATTTATAACAATAAACGTGCTACACCATTAGGTTTTCAATATCAAAAAATAGATAAAATTTTAAGTGAATGCGGTAATCCTACAGGCTTAAAAGTTTATATTCCGTTTAATGCAAATGGCGATGACCATATAGAAGATTTTCTTGGAATGGTAGGAATTCCTTTTGAACCGACACCAGATTTTCCAGAATATGATGAAAAAAATTGTTCTTCAGTTATGATTACAGCAGCCGGTTTGAGTGATGATTTAATCACAGAAAAAATAAAGAATTTTACAGAGCAAGGCGGAAATGTTTTTGTAACTTCAAACTTTATGACTGGACTTGAAAAAAATCATAAATCTCTAGAACAGATTACATCTATTGAATATACAGGCAGAACTTTAAATGCAGATGAATTCCAGGTAGACGAAATTGGTAACTATGGAAGAACTTATTATAAATCTGCAGAAACAATCAGTTTTCCTCTTTTGGAACATAGAAATAATGCAAGCTGGACAATCGTTAATGCCGGACATGGTGAATATCACGAAGGAATAATAATTTATGATACATATGGTAAAGGAAAATTCGAAGTTATAAATCTGCCGGAAATGCCTTCTAAAATACGAGACTTGCCGAAAGAAGTTCTTACAAGAATAAGATATGAACTTTTAGGTAATGGAAAAATCTGGATAGATTCAGAATATGGAGTTTCGTTGTTTACTTATGATAACGATACTTTTGGACTTTATTGTTATGCAAACGATAATTGTAAACCTTTGGAATTTAATGTTCACATTAGAACAAAAGAAGAAAATCCTGAGTATAAATTAAAATTAATTAAAGAAGATGATGAAGAACATTTCTTTGAAATACCGGAATTAAAGCCTTTATTTGTAAGACAGGTTTCTTACAAGAGTGAAGAAAAGGAACTTGCTTTTCATGTAAAATTAAATCCAGGTGATTTTAGATTCTTTAAAATCTGTAAGTAATTATTGCTCAATAATATTAATTAATTTATAATTTTTTCAAAATGACGAACGATTTTCAGGAAAGTGCAAATTCAGAATCAATTTTTACTCATTTACAATCATTACCTTGTGATGAGCAGGATTTTTCAAAAGATAAAATTTTTTGTTTTAAGACAATAGATTCAACAAATTTGTATGCAAAAAAATTATTATCTGAAAATGATATAAATCAACTTGATAAAACATTAATTCTTGCGGAAACACAGACAGCCGGTCGAGGACGATTAAACAGAAATTTTTATTCACCTGCAAAAACAGGAATTTATCTTTCTATAATTTATAGTCCGGAAAAGCAGGTTGTAAATCCGGCAGAAATAACGGCTTATTCTGCAGTTGCAGTTGTTCGTGCAATAAAAAATATTTTTAATGTTGATGTAAAAATAAAATGGATAAATGATTTATATTATAACAATAAAAAAATAGCCGGAATTTTAACCGAAGGATTTGTAAATTATAAAACTAATACAATTGATGCAGTAATTATTGGAATAGGAATAAATATTTCTACACAAAATATGCCGGAAGATATTTCGAATAAGGCAGGTTCAATTCTTGCAGATAAAAATGAAAATTTTTCAATAAATAAATTTGGTGCAGAGATTTATTATCAGGTATTGAAAATTTTAAAAGAAAATCCGGAAGAAATAATAGATGAATATAAAAAAAGTCTTTTTACAATAGGGCAGAAAATAACAGTTCATCCGATTATAGATGATGAAAAAACTTCTTATGAAGCTACTGCTATTGATATAGATAAAAATGCAAATCTTATAGTACAACTTGAAGATAAAAGCATAAAAGTTTTAAATTCAGGTGAAGTAAGTTTGCATATTTAAAATTATGGGAGCAAAAAAATGAAATTAACCAATGAACAATTAAAAAAGATTTATTACGGGGCTTATAGTTTTAAGGATGTAGAAGATGGATATCTTCAGGCATTTCAGTATACACAGGCTCAGATGGATTATTTTAAGGGAGCTTTTGATTTCTGGTACGACAGATGTATGGCAACTACTGCAAAAACAATAGAAATTGAAACTGATGCAACAGAGATTTCTTTTGATTATAAGATTATCTGGAAAGGTTCAGAAGACAGTTTTGAATTATCCGAAAATGATTTAATCACAAAAATTTATTATGTCAAAGATTTAAAAGAAGAGGGTAATTTAAAATTTTCTTTATCAGACGGAAAGAAAAAAGCAGTAATCTATCTTCCTTCAGATGCAACTGTTTTAATTAAGAATTTTGAAATTAATGGTGAATATAAACCTTGTAAAAAAGGATGCAAAGTTTTATGGCTTGGTGATTCAATTACGCAAGGGTTTGGACCATTGCGTTCTTCCCAGACTTATGTAAGTGTAGCAAACCGTTTATTAAATTATGATATTATTAATCAGGGAATTGGCGGTTATGTTTATGATAAAAAATCTTTGATGAAAATGGATGGTTATAAACCTGAAAAAATTATTGTTGCTTTGGGAACAAATCAATATGGTTCACCAACAATGCAGGATGTAGAAGAATACTATCCTCGTTTATTTGAAATTTATGGAAATAAAATACCGACACTTTGTATTTCACCAATATGGCGTGGTGATAAACCAGAAGAATATGCAATTTTCGAAAAATTCTGCGAAAATATAAAAAAGATAGTAAAACAATATAAAAATATTAAACTTGTAGAAGGAGACAAACTTCTTCCTCATTTATCAGAATATTATTTAGATAATTTACATCCAAATTGTCTTGGAACAGAAGTTTACGGAAGAAATCTTGTTGAAAAGATAAAAGAATTAAAGTTCTAGAAATAAAAAAAGTTGCTCATTTCTGAGCAACTTTTTTGTTTTAAATAATTATCTTAGATTGTCTTGCCTTTAGCCTGGGCAGATTTTTTAACCCAATTTAATGCAGACTCATAATCTCCTTTCTGAGTCTTACCTTTTTCGTAAGTTTCCTTTGCTTTTTTTGCAAGTTCAACAAACTGTTCTGCATCAACCATTGCTTCGAAATCATTTTGACTTAAACCAAATTTAGCATGCATAATAACACCTCCAGCACAATTAGTATAAATCTTTAAGGTAAAGAAAATTTACCTCTTATTAAAGGATAATATCACTTTAAGTATTTTGCAAACAAAAAAAGAAAAATTTATTGGAATTTTTTTAATAATTCGATTATTGTTTCCAGTGGAATGTTGTTTTCTTTTGCTTCGTTACACGTTCTTTCTGCAATTTCAACAGCTTTTTCGTTTTGTTTTAATTCTATTTCCTGAGTTTTTAATTCGTTTACAAAAGTACCGCTGCCAGTAATTGTTTTTATAAATCCGTTTTTATCTAATTCTTCCCAGGCCATTTTTACAGGAATTACAGAAATTCGAAGTTCAGTGGCAATCTGACGGATACCTGGAAGTTTTGTTCCAGGTGTTAAAGTTCCGTTCATGATTTGTATACTAATTTGAGAATATATTTGAGTATAAATTGGAGTTTCCAACGACGGATTAATAACAATATTCATTACAAATCAACTTTTTCAAAGCGTTTTGCAGAAATAATATATGTTAAAATCCATCCAATTACAAATACAACAATACCTGCACCCAAAATTGGAAGCTGCTTTATCTGACTTGCTTTATCTGTGCTGTCCAAAAAATTTATTATAGGATTATTAATCACTTTTTTAATCCAGAATGGAGTTTCAAGAATAAAGAAAAGTACCCAGAATACAATTGTTGC
>CALAUH010000314.1 GCA_937892225.1 uncultured Treponema sp. | reverse complement strand
TGGTGGATTTAAAGAAACATTCTGGACAGCAATTGGTCTTATCGTTGGTACTTACCTTGCATGGCTTTTTATTGCAAAAAATTTGCGTAAATGTTCTATTGCTTTTGGTGATTCAATCACAATTCCAGAATTTTTAACAAACAGATTTAAAGATAAAACACACATTCTTTCTATTGTTTCTGTTATTTTCATTGTTTTATTCTTTACAATATATACAGCATCAGGATTTGTAGCATGTGCTAAACTTTTCCGTTCTGTATTCGGATTAAACTGGAATCTTGGTTTATTAATCGGATTTATTATCATCCTTTCATATACAATTATGGGTGGATATAAAGCAGTTTGTACTACAGACTTTATCCAGGGAACTTTAATTTTCATTGCATTTGTAATTTCTGCAATCGTAATTATCTTCTCTTTAGGTGGAGTTGGAAACGCCGTTTCACAGGTACAAAACTTTACAGACAGAGCAATGAGCGGGGAATTTGGTAAAACAATGCTTAACAGTTTTACAGCTAATAAATCATTCAGTGCTATGTCAGCAATTTCTGCTTTTGCATGGTGTTTAGGATATTTCGGTATGCCTCACATCATCGTACGCTTTATGGGTTGTCGTTCAAACAAAGATATTAAAACTGCACGCCGCGTTGGTATTTCATGGATGATTATTTCTTATATTGGAACATTCATTATCGGTACATTAGGTACAGCTTATCTTTTGAAAAACGGAATCTTGCTTGGAGCTGATCCTGCAGAAACTGTAATAGAAGGTGTAAAAGTTCTTGGAGCTGGAACACAGGAAGCTGTTTTCTCTGAAACAATGATCAAGATGTTCCCTGCATTTATAGCTGGTATTTTCTTATGTGCAATTCTTGCTGCTGCAATGTCTACTGCTGATTCACAGTTATTAGCTGCATCTTCTGCTGTTGGACAGGATATTTACAAAGGTATTATTAATAAAAATGCTTCTGATAAAAAAGTATTATTAGTAAGCCGTATTTCAGTTTTAGTAATTGCAGTTTTAGGATTATTACTTTCTCTTAATCCAGAAAGTTCAATTTTTGACCTTGTTTCTTTTGCATGGTCAGGATTTGGTGGAACATTCGGTCCATTAATTTTATTGGCACTTTACTGGAAACGTACTACTTCAACAGGTGCAATCGCAGGTCTTATCTGTGGTGGTATTACAGATGTTGTATGGCACTATCTCCACGGTGGAATTTTTGATGTTTATGAAATTTTACCAGCATTTATTGTATGTTTAGTTGTTACAATTGTTGTTTCACTTTTCACAAAAGTTGATCCAGAAACAGAAGCTACTTACGATAAATATAAAGCTATGACTGACTAATTAAAACTGATAGTTTTATAACTTAGATAAAAAAACACGGATTAATTTTTATCCGTGTTTTTTTTATTTTAAAATGATTTTAATAAAGTTTATTCTTGAACTATCAGCTCATATCCAAAATCTGATTTAAGTCTGTTTTTAAAATCTTCCAGAGCTTCTTGTTTTGAATATTCACCACGGGCATATTTTCTTACTACTTCAAGATATAATTTTCTTTCTGCATTATCTGATATCATATGAAAGTCTTTATCAAAATTATTATTTGCTTCTAAAAGATATTCTGAAATATCATATTGTTTAATAAAATCATTTGTATAATCAACATTCTGTAAAATTACATTAGAAGCAGGAGTTAATTTATCTGAATAAGAATTTGCAAACAAATAATTTGCTCCACTTTTTGAAATATCTAAAGTAAAGAATTCTATTAACTTTTTTATACCCTCTAATTTTGATTCCTTTACATTTTTATTGATAAAGAAACAGGTTCCACCCCACATATAACCATTTGGAGTATTGCATATATACCAGTTATTTCTTTCTTTATCAAAATCGTTTTCCATATATTTTATTGAATTTACCAGCCATAACGGACCAAAATAGGCAAAAACTTTACCAGGATTATTATTATATTCCTGTGATGAAAATGCTTCTTCAGATTTTACTCCATTAAACCAATCATCTGACCATTGAGGAACATTCAAATCAATACTGCCGCTGTCTGAAAGAACTTTTACATCATCTAAAAACTGCAACAAATTTCCAGAAAGATAGAATTTATCATCCAGAATTACAGGCACTTTTGAATTATTGTATACTAAAAATAAATCTTCCAAACTTGCAGCAATTCTATATCCTTGTGCACCACACTTTTTTGCAGCTTTTACAAAATTTTTCATATCACCAGAAAGACCGCCTATTATTTTCTGAATATCTTCTGGTTTATCAGTTCCAAAAACTTTTCTTGCAATGGAATCTTTATAAATAAAAAATCCTGCATCAGATCTATATGATAAACATACAATTTCTTTTTCTTTATTAGTACCGATAGAAACAACATAGGGAGAAAGTTGTGCTTCTTCAATTGCTTTATCTACATCAATTCCCAAATCCTTATAAGGCATAACAAAATCTGAATACTTTCCTGTAATAAACTGCTGTGCTAAATCAATATATTCCAATACAAAAATATCAGGAAGTTTTTTATTTGTATCAAAAGCATTCTGAATATAATTATTATAATCATTATCACCATAAGGAATCTTATTAATTTCGATATTATAAGAAAAATCTGGATTTGCTGACTGAAATTCTTTTATAAAATTTACAGTTTCATCATTATAACAGGCAATTAAAATTTTATCTTTTGCAAAAACAAAAGAGGATAAAATAAATAAAGTTGATAAAAATAAAATTAATTTCTTCATATCACTGATTATATTTAATACTCTTTGAATAGTAAATAATATTAATTTATCATCTTTTAAATAGTTAAAATTTCCTATCCATTTTATAAAAAGACGTGGTATAATTTAACAATGTTTTTAACAAAAAAAACATATAAAAAAACTAACTAAACAAGGAAACAAAAAAAATGGCAGGAACATTTTGGGCATTAGTCCCGGCAATTGTAGCTATTGTATTAGCTTTATGTACAAAGGAAGTTTTTTCTTCCCTTTTTATCGGTATTGTGATTGGAGGCATTTTCTACGCTATTGATGCAGCTTCTGGATTCACAGGATTTATGACACATGTCTTTAACGACGGATTAGTTGCATCCCTTTCAGATTCTTACAACGTAGGTATTTTAATATTCTTAGTTGTACTTGGAACTATGGTTGCCCTTATGAATAAAGCAGGTGGTTCAGCAGCATTCGGTAACTGGGCAAAAAAACATATTAAAACTAAGATTGGTGCACAGGTTTGTACTATTTTACTTGGTATTTTAATTTTTATTGATGATTACTTTAACTGTCTTACAGTTGGTTCAGTTATGAAACCAGTAACAGACAAATATGGGGTTTCAAAAGAAAAACTTTCTTACCTTATCGATTCAACTGCAGCTCCAGTTTGTATTATCGCACCAATTTCTTCATGGGCAGCAGCAGTTGCAGGATTCGTAAAAGAAGGTGAAAATGGAATTGGACTTTTCTGTAAAGCTATTCCTTTTAATTTCTATGCAATTCTTACACTTGTAATGTTATTTACAATGGTATTTATGCGTTTTGAATACGGCGAAATGTCTAAATATGAAAAAGCACTTGATATTATGAATGATAAAACTGATGAAGATAAAGCAGCTGAAAATTCAAAAGGCAAAGTTATGGATCTTATTTTACCTGTAGTTGTTCTTATTATTCTTTGTGTACTTGGTATGATTTATTCAGGCGGTTTCTTTGATTCAGAAGCAGAAGGTTATCTTGCATTCCAGACAGCATTCTCTAACTCAGATGCATCTGTAGGTCTTGTTTTAGGTTCGTTTGGTGCTTTAATAATCACAATAATTTATTATATGATTCGTAAAGTTCTTTCATTTGAAGACAGTATGTCTTGTATTCCAGAAGGATTTAAAGCAATGGTTCCAGCTATTTTAATCTTAACTTTAGCATGGACTCTTAAAGGAATGACAGACAGTTTAGGAGCAAAAGAATTCGTTGCAGGCATCGTAGAACATTCTGCAAGCGGACTTAAGATGTTCCTTCCTGCAATCGTATTTATTATTGCATGCTGTCTTGCATTTGCTACAGGTACATCTTGGGGTACATTTGGTATTTTAATTCCAATCTGTATTGCAGCATTCCCAGAAGGAGCTATTCGTATTATTTCAATTTCTGCTTGTAT
>CALAUH010000313.1 GCA_937892225.1 uncultured Treponema sp. | reverse complement strand
GCTGGTTCTGTGTCTTCATAAAGCAGAATTCCTTCGTCATTATCCCAATCCAATTTATATAACCTTGGAAGATATGATTGTGAAAGATAAATTTCTGTATATGTAGTTCCGTCTTCTCTAGTTTGAACTACTGGTAAAATATCTGCTATTTCATCTGGTGT
This sequence comes from uncultured Treponema sp., assembly GCA_937892225.1. Classification (GTDB taxonomy): domain Bacteria; phylum Spirochaetota; class Spirochaetia; order Treponematales; family Treponemataceae; genus Treponema_D. The sequence continues at coordinate 2,926 of CALAUH010000313.1, read as the reverse complement.
TGATATTGTTCTCATATTATCAAACCCTTTTACAATATCTTTCCAGGCTTTATTTTTTCTATTTGGAAAAGCATATGCAAGTCCAAACATGGGATGTGACATAAAAACAACAGATTCTCCATTTAACGTTGCTATTGCTACAGCTTTTATACCTGGAGTTTTTGCACTATATGAACTTAATGATGTCCAGTTTTTTCCACCATCATTTGAATAATAAACATTATCTTTTGTGGCTGTTACCATTTCCTGATTATTTACAGGATTTACACAAAAATCTTTTAAATTTGGAACCTTTTTTTCTAAAACTGTCGAACTTCCGTCATATCTTTTTATTGTTAATAAAGGAAGTCCATTATTTCTTTCTTCAAAATTTACTAAATCTACTGTATACAATAATCCGTTTTCTGTACGCATAAACCAGCCTTCGGAAAGAATATTTTGCATATCCTTTTCATGTTCTTCTAAAAACTGCAAACGAACACCGCTTACGCCCTCTAAACACACCTTTTTCATCTGGTAATCTTACATGTGATAACTGATCGACTCTGCATTCTGTCCATAAAGGAATGACATTATTATTAGAAGTTATTTTAAACAATCCTGAGTCAGAACCTACAAGAAAAATATTTTCGTCACTTTCTGATTCTACTTGTGTATTTATTTTTGAAGGTAATTGATAGAGTGGCCGTATTTCCTGTGAATAAGCTACTCCAACATTTAAAATAATTAATGCTATTAAAAAACGATATTTTTTCATATTTGCATTATCGGAATTTTAAAAGCGATTGTTTATATTTAAAAAAATAAAACCCGTGAAATATATATTCCACGGGCACTTAATAACAAATTATTATTAAACTATCTGGTCAAGAACTTCAACTACTGTTTTATCGTAATACTGAGGTTCTTTTTTAAGTTCCTGAATAACAGTATCTTTATCCATTGCTTTACGATAATTTCTACGGCTAGACATAGAAACATAGGTTTCGGCAACACGAATAAGTCTTGCAATCTGAGGAATCTCGTCGCCTTTTAAACCTTTAGGATAACCTGTTCCATCAAGATTTTCATGGTGCATTCGTGAAGCATCATCAAATACTTCCCAATACTTTTTAGGTACAAAATCGAGATATTCTTCTGCACTGTTAACATGATTTCTCATCATTTCTTTCTGTTCATCAGATAATGTTTCTGCCTGCCAGATTTCTGGATCTACTGCAAGGAATCCTGCATCATAAATCATTGCTGCACAGAAATTAAGCATTGCCTGTCCTTGAGAAAGTCCTAACTGCATTGATAATTTATAAACCAATTCGCTGACATTTTTAGAATTATTCTTTCTGTTTGTAAGCTGATCGATTTTTGTACCAATTTCTTCACATTTAATTGCAAGCTGTTTGATTTCTTCTTCTTCTTCAGGATTAAATGTTCTATCTGGTAATGCCTGAGCTGGTGCCCATGTTGAAGTTCCTGCGAGTTTTAATACTTCTCCACCATTATATAAATCTGTAACTCCACCAAGCATTATTCTGTTTGTATTACTTGTATTTTCTGCAATTAAGCGGAATGCCTGCATATATTGTTCCTGGCGTTCCTGTTGCTGTTTCATGCTCTTTTTAGCAAATACAATAATTACAAATACAATTATCAATATTATAACTGCAATACCAATAATTGATAAAATCATAATCCAAATTGATTTCTGCTGGCTTTTTGTTGATTCTTCCAAAGCCTGAGTCTGTAATTCAAGAGAACCTTTCATTCCAGTAAAACCTTCCTGAATTGCCAAAAGATTCTTTTCTGAATTCTGATTTGATTTAGCAAGTTCTTGAGCCTGAGTCTTCATTGATTCAGCAAGTTCTTCGTTAGATTCAACCTGCTTTGAAATTACTTCATTCTGTTTTTCCAAAGCTTCTGTCTGCTGCTTAAGATTATTCTGCTCTTCTACATGACGTTTTTCTGCAGCAGCTTCAGATGCAGCAAGTTCTGCTTTTCTCTGATTTTCTGCTTCAATCTTTTGCTTTTCTTCTATCTGATTTAAAAGTTTTTCTATTTTTGTAGTTTTTACATCAGGATATTTTTCAAGCATTACTTTTACATCACTTAAAGCAACGCCATCATATTTATCAAAAATTGATTCCAATTTCATCTGATAAATAATTTTAGCTTCGGAAACGACACTTGCTTTTAATGAAGGAGATGTTTCATCATTTATCATTTGAAGTGCACCGTTTACTTTTTTATAAGCGGTATCGATATCTTCTTCTTCCATAGCATCTTCGGCAGCAGTCAACTGTTTTTTTACAAGCTGCGATGTATCTGCTCCGAATAGAGAAACTGTTAATGTAACAAATAACAATGTTGTTATAATTTTTTTGATTCTATCTAACATTTTCTACTCCAAATCCAAGAATTACACTGGCATGATTTTCTATTCCACCAGAATTCTTAATAAACATTAAATCTTTCGCTCCGATATTAAACAGCAATTTAACTTGTTCCAATTCTGCTACAGGTATTCCAGCATTAAACATAAATCCGAGAGATTGATATTCACCAGAAATCAACCCTGCAAATAAATAATCGGCATTTATTGTCAAATCTATATTTGCAATTTTATTTGTATAAAGCTGTAATCCAACTAATGGCGATGTAATAGAATCTAACAAACTGTTTTGTATAGATTCTATATCTGCTTTTTTACTGTTTGTATCACTTATATTATCATTTTTTAATACTGAATAATTTTTAAATCCAAACCGGAAGAAGAGATTGTTCTCTATTGGACCAAAACCAATCTTTGGAACTAATTCCAAATCTGAAGTCATTGGGCCGAGTCCAAATTCCATAAACTTAAAGTCTATTAATGCATCAATTCCGAGGGTCAGGTTTTTATTAAAGTTGTATTCATAATTTCCCGAAAGAA
>CALAUH010000312.1 GCA_937892225.1 uncultured Treponema sp. | reverse complement strand
AATCTAAAGTCGCAGATCAGTATGAACCATATGTACGCCCACAGGAAAACAGTTCTCACTTTGGAACAAGTTTTGTAACTCTTTCTGACGGCAAATTGAAGCTGACAGTTACCTCGCCAAAAGATTTTAGTTTTAATGCTCTAGAGTATTCACAGGAAGAACTTTCAGAAAAAGCCCATAACTGGGAACTGGAAAAATCTGGTAGCACAATTCTTTGTACCGATTACAAAATGAGCGGAGTAGGTTCAAACAGCTGCGGTCCATATCTTTTGGAAAAATATCAGTTTAATGAAAAAGAATTTGATAAGACTGTTCGACAATTACTTTTTTTGATTTTGCAAGTGCTGATTTCTGAAATGTTGCCAGTGTATTTACACCTTGATGAGAAACTACAGCTTCTCCTTTGAAATATCCACCATTTATTACACGACCTTTAAATTCTTTCATATTCTACCTTCCTGTTCTATTTTCCAATAATGATATTAAGCAACTCTTCGTCTTTATAATAACGTGCTGTCGAATAAGTTCTTAATTTGTTAGAAGATGTCATAAGTCTGCGTGATTTTGTAAGAGGATTTGAAGTATACATCAAAGGACAAATCATTGTTACACGAGTACCTGTTGCATATAATTTCTTATATTTATCTGTCTTTTTAAATTCTTCAAGAATTGGTGGTGCTGTACAAATTACTGTTGGAACACTTACCTTTTTGTTTCCTGTTGCAGCTAATCCATCAATAATTTTATCTGCCCATTCATCAAGCTGTTTTTTAGAAAGATGTGGACATCCAATAAATGCAAGACTTCCTTCTTTTTCAGGCTGTTTCCACATTACAGGATATGAATTATAAACTCTTTCAAGTTCTGCATCATCTATAATATATTCCTGATAATCTTTTACAAGAAGTTTTTCTCCCTGTTCAACAGCTTCTGGTGTAATTTTATCAATATGATAAAGTCCAACTGCACCATTAGAAGCTGTAGCTGCACCAAAGTCTTTAAGATAAGATTTTACATCATCATTTAATTCATTACCAATCCATTTATCAAGTCCGACAACATATGGAACATCTTCCATTACTTTTATACCGATTGCAGAACCCAAAATCTGTGGAATTGGTTTTTTTGTTGTTTTGATTATAACCTTCCATTTAGCTTTACGACCTTCGTCTGTTAAAAGACCAAATTTTGGTACAAAACCGACAATTGAACCAAAAATATCTATCATTCCTGAGTTTCTATTACATCGTGCACCTAATACTGAGTTTGCATAATTTACTGCACTAGATTCTGCCCAGGAAAGAATATCGCCTTTTTTTGGTACATTTCCCATCTCATCAAAATAACAGGCACAGCTAAATGCATCTTTATTTATAAGTCCAAGTTTTAAAAGCTGTTTTTCATAATATTTCTGCTTTCCATAAAGAATAGTCTTAAATAAAATTTTGTCTATAAATTTACATGGAACATTTGGAATATCCATTGGTTTTGGATCAATTGTAAATCCTTCTTCAACTTTTAATCCGGCATCTATAAGTTCATCCATACATCTATAAACAGGTTTTAATACTGATAAACCAAAAGATGTTACAAGATGACCCATTCCATGTGTAACTTTAACTAATTCTGTTGCTTCAAACATATCGCCATAACGAACGATTGTTTCCATAACTTTTGCTTTAGTATGACCTTGACTACCATTCAAAATTGCTTTTTGTTCTGGTGTTAATTTCATTTTTGCTTCGTACATTTTTTCCTCCAGATTTTTTTATATTTTCATTGAAATATCCCATGCACGCCAGATTGCAGTTCTTAAATTACCTACAGAATTACAATCACCTATTAATTCTACTTTTCCAGATTTTTTGAATAATGGAACAGGATGATATCCCATAGAAGAAATAACTGTATCACCATTGATTTCAAATTCTTTTCCATCTTTATCTTTAACAATTACACCTGTATCTGTAACTTTTAATAAAGATGTATTCAAATGAACTTCTACTTTATTTAATTCAAAGAAATCTCGTAAATAAGAAGAATTTGCCAGACAGACACCTTTTACCGCGATTAAATCATTTTTCATTTCTACAATAACCGGTGTTTTTCCCTGATTATATAAATCATAAGCAATTTCACAACCAGATAAACCGCCACCAATAATAATTACTTTTTTACCGGTTTTTTTACCGTATAAATAATCACAGGCTTCTATCGCTTTTTCCAAACCTGGAATTTTTGGTTTATTTGCAGCTGCACCTGTAGCAACAATTACTTTATCAAAATCTTTTAACTCATCTAAAGTACTTACCTTTGTATTCAAAACTACTTCGATATTTTTATCTTTCATTTCTTTTGCATACCAGGCTAAAAGCTGTTTATCTTTTTCTTTAAATGATGGAGCAGATGCTGCATTAAATACACCACCTAATTTATCTGACTGTTCAAATATGATTGGACAATGACCTCTCATTGCAAGAACTCTGGCTGCTTCCATACCGGCAATACCAGCACCAATAATTGCAACTTTTTTTGGATTTTTTGTCTTTACAATCTTATATTTGTTATGCTGCATTGTCTGTGGATTTATTGCACAGCGAGCCATTCCCATATTATCAGAAAGTGACTGATCATTACCTACGCCGTTATAATGAGCCATATTAAAACATGCATTATGACAACAAATACAAGGTCTGATTGATGCCTCATCATTTTTCATCAGTTTTGTTATCCATTCTGGATCTGCAAGGAACTGACGGGCAACACCCATACCATCAATCTTTCCTTCTTTTATTGATTTTGCTGCTACTTCTGGAGACATTCTTCCAGCACAGACAACAGGAATATCAACAAATTTCTTAATATGTTCAACATCTTTTAAGTTACAGTTCTGATCCATATACATAGGAGGATGTGCCCAATACCATGCATCATAAGTTCCGTTATCACAATTGAGCATATC
>CALAUH010000311.1 GCA_937892225.1 uncultured Treponema sp. | reverse complement strand
ATTGACAAATCAGAATTTGTGGAGGTAATTTCAATGGCAAAAGGCAAAAAATATATTTCAACTTGTCCTGATAAATTTATATTAGATAAAACACATATTTTTGAAAAAGGAAAAGAATATAGTGTATGTAGTAATACTTATAGGTTGTTGAAAGAAAGTAGATTTGAAAAATTTTTTGAAATTATAAACAAATTTATACCAAAGAATTTATGCACTTATTTTATTGATTATATCATACAAATATAAGAAAGCATTAAAGTTGAAGTTTTATTTACTTTTTTTCTATCCATGAAAGGAATTTATCGAGTGTTTTATTTTCTTCACGCGTTTCAAAAAACATTCCGGCAGTGTACCATGAATGAGTATTTTTTTTGTCTTCAACTGAATACAATTCGCAAGGGATTCCAAGTTCAACAGCACGCTTGTAAAAAAGTTCTGCACAGGAATAATCAATAAGTCCATCGTGTTCACTTTGAATAAGAAGCATTGGAATAGAACTTTTTGCGATGAGTGAACAAGGCTCTCCCTGCGTTCTGTCAAAATCCTTTTTAAACAGCTGATTAAGAAGCATTTTTACAGAAACACCAGTCTTTGTTGAAAAACTGTACGGGCCGCCAACTCCAATAAATCCGATTACACCACTTAAGTCAACGTTCATTCTATTTTGAATCTGTTTATCATATACAAGAAGTGATGTAAGATGCGCACCTGCGGACGGACCTGAAATTATAATCTTTGAAGTATCAATATTTTTTTCTTTTAAGAATTTGATTGCCGCATTGTATCCTGTACAAACATCTTCAATCTGAACTGGAAATTTATTTTTTGGAGACAGACGATATCCGATGGAAATAAATCTATAGCCATAACTGCACATTGCCTGCCCGACAAAATCAAAAATAGCAGGCGTTCCGGCATTCCATCCGCCACCGTGAACCCAGACAATTATTTTTTCGCTTGTAGTTTTCTTTGGTTCAAAATACAAAAAATACTGATCCTTATCTTTTCCAAAAGAAACTTTTTCCGCCTTTACAGTTTTTTTAACTGCAAACATTCTTCTGAACAAACCAAAATAACTTAAACTTTCGCGCAATGAATCATTCATATAAAATTCCTCTTTTTAATACATCAATATTGAGAACAAGTCCTTCTAAATATTTTTTCTGCAATTTATTTATAGAACTTTTTGATAAATCTACTTTACTCAAAAACTCCTGATTGTAACCTTCAATCACCCATTTTATTATTTTTGCAACAGCTGATTTTTTTACCCGGAATAAATCGGCTGACACATTTGATAAAAGCTCTTCATAAACATTTTCACTTTTTTTCTGAAAACGTTCGTCTCGCTTTTTTACAAAATCTTTATCAGTTTCTTTTGCAACTGCGATTACAAATTTTCCTTTAAGCGGATTTTTTATGTACCATCCTGTTTCCCACACTGAATAATCAATAATTTTCTGGAACAAATCAGAAGAAAAATCATTGATGTTTGCCGAAAGATCTTTTAGCATTTCATTTGTGACAATTTCAAAAAGATCCAGACACATTTCATCTTTTGTTTCAAAATACTTAAAAAGACTTCCTTTACTTATGTCGCAGTTTTTTACAATTGCATTTGTTGAAGCATTTAAAACACCATTTTCTGCAAACTCTTTTACAGCAGAATCAATAATCAGATTTCTTTTTTCTGGTTTAAGATTCATAAATTGATTTGTCGGCATCAGTATTTCCTTTGTTATAATTGACCACATGGTCATTTTTGATTTTAGTAAACATTTTTATTTAAGTCAAGAAGTGAAGATCGCAAACTTTGTTTTTCTAAAATGGTTTATGCCGTTCCTGAGTAGAAAAATGGAATTTAAGAATGATACGAAGTTCTATACGGAAAATTAATACAGATGAAAATCAGATAACTTATTATACTATTATTTACAATATTTGTTTTATTAGAAATAGTTAAATCTCTAACGTGTCCTTCATAAATAATTGCTTCAACATAATTATTAAAAACTGAAAGTGATTCATCATTCATTTCAATTCTTGTTTTATTAAAATCAATAACAGCAGACTTTATGCCGTTAGCGTTCGAACTTTTCCCATATGGATCAATAGTTTTGATAATTAAATCATCACGGTAAACTTCATAATCATAAAGTGCACCATCATAATCGCCTTCTAAAACGGTTTCGAAAACGCCATTATTTTTTCTAACAAGATTGTATTTATTATTATCGATACAAAGTAAAACCTTATGTGCCAAAGGGGCCCATAATCTAAAGGTAGTTGACTCTTTTTTATATATCGCACCTAAGTCTTCACTAGAATAATATTTTCGATCAAACCCATTAAACTCTGGCGCTAATTCAGTAGAGACAATATATTTATTATTATCATTGATAATAAGCAATTCATTACCAAGTATTTCGTCTTCAAATGTAAATGAATAAATACCATCACCTAAATAAGTAGTGACAATTTTATTTTCACCAATAAAAAAATCAAAGTGAATTTCTTCACAATGATTTATTATTCTTAGTTTATTCCAATCGATTAATTTAATTTCCATTGTCT
>CALAUH010000310.1 GCA_937892225.1 uncultured Treponema sp. | reverse complement strand
TAAGCAGGACGAACAACAAGTGGGAAACCAATTTCAGCCGCAATCTGTTCAGCACCTTCGATAGTATGACAGATTCCAGACTTAGCACATTCAATGCCAAGTTCCTTCATTGTTTCCTTAAAGATTTCGCGGTCTTCACCACGTTCAATGGCATCCAAATCAACACCAATAACTTTTACACCGTATTTATCAAGAACCCCAGCCTTGTTCAATTCCATGGCCATATTCAAACCAGTCTGACCACCAAGGTTAGGAAGAAGAGCATCCGGACGTTCCTTTTCGATAATCTGACTCAAACGTTCAACGTTCAAAGGCTCAATGTAAGTTGCATCTGCCATTACAGGGTCAGTCATGATTGTAGCTGGATTTGAGTTTACCAGAACAATTTTGTAACCCTGTTCGCGCAAAGCCTTACAAGCCTGAGTACCAGAATAGTCAAATTCGCAAGCCTGACCAATTACGATTGGCCCCGAACCAATAATCATTACCTTGTTGATGTCTTCTCTTTTCATATATATAACCTCACTAAAAACCTGTTTATATAGGAGGGGAAAGCCTTCCCCTCGCTCCAAAGTCCTCACTCGCCTGCAACTCGCTCCGGTCTTTTCCGCTACCCCTTCTGCGGGTGGACACCCCCCGCAACGCCCCCCACCCCAATGGCTTATACCGCGCGAAGCGTCGGTTATGAAGCTGGTTTACAAGGCGCAGTCGTCCTTGTATAACATTTTATGCTGCAAACAGCAAAGCTGTTGTCAGCATAAAATAAAAAAAGACTGAACTTCAAAAGAAATTCAGTCTTAGAATTTATAAATAAAAATATCAGTATCAAATTTAAAAACACTGCAAACAGTTTTATATAGTGCAAGATTCAATAATATGTCAATGTTTTCTCTAGTTTTCATACTAGGACTAGATTATATACTTTTTTAAAAATTTATACTAGATATTTTAAAAAATTTATTTATCAAAAAATTAATAATTTAAAAACTCCTGTAACACAGGTAAGAACTCAAAAACTTCTTCTTTTGTATTACCCCAAGTTTTAAAACTGATATACATTCCAGTTTCAGCTTTTTTATTCAAAAGTAAATCAACATCCTTATTAATTACAAGAATTGCAGCACCATCTTTATTTTCAAGATATTTTGTATATTTTTCTTCACCTTTATTTGTAAGGAAAATTGTAATTACACATTCAGTTACTTCTGAATCATTTTCGTAATTAAATTCATAATCAACATTTGAAATATCATCTTTTGTTAAAACAGGATTCATATCAAAAACATAACCAGAAATAATTCTTTGATTTTCAGACAATAAAGATAAATCTGCATCCATCAAATTATTTTTCTTTAACATTGATTTTATTTTTTCTGATTTTGCCAAATCAACAGGATAAAGGAAGAAACCATCTCTTTTATCTTCCGGAATATAAATTTTTTCATAACATTCTTTTGCTTTATCTATATTTTTAATTCCAAAATCTTCTGCGACTCTTAAAAGTACATCAAAATTATGTAAATACAACATAATCGAACCGCCAGGAATTTTTTCATTTATTCTTGCAGCACAACAACATTTTCCCTGATATTCAATTGCGAGTGTAGAACCAATATTTTTTCCTGTAAATTTTTCAACTTTTTTTGCATCACTCTTATTAAAATTAAAAGTTATACCAAAATCTGTTGAATCAAGAATACTTATACCTACACTTGCATTTAAATCTAAATCTGAAAAATCACTTACTACATAATATTTTTTTTCCTGTGATTCAAAATCTTCAAATTTAATTAACTGCTTATCATAAGGAATAAAATTTGTTTTTGTAAAATTTCCATTTTCATCGAACAAAGAATCGCCTTCTTCCATGTAAAGCTCATTAAATTCATAAGTGGCATCATCATCAACTATATAGAAACTTAATTTTTTATTTTCTCCTGCAAAAGAAGAAACCGACATTAAAAATAAACCTAAAATAAATAATACTTTTGTTTTCATATTTTTATTATATCACAAAAAATTATATCTTGTAAGTTATTAAAATCAAGGTTATTATTATAATAATAGATTCTATTGAAAAAGAGGTTTTATTAATGAAAAAATTGACTAAAATTTTTGCCGTTTCTCTTTTATTACTCGGAGCAGTAAGCCTTATTGGTTGTGCATCTGATAATTTAGAAGAAGAAGTAACTTCATCAGTTTCTGAAAAACATATTACTGTTGACCAGACAAAGAGCACTGTAAGAATCACTCTTAATAAATTTGAAGGTGAAGATATTACTGAAATTGACGTTCTTGATCCAGAAACAGGATGCATGGCTTATTGTCCAATGACTTTATCTACTGTAACTTTCAACTGGCCGTTTGCAATTAAAGGAAATGAATATACTTTATGTGCACAGATTATCGGCTCTGGATATTCAGAAGAATACGTTACTTTTACAGTTACAGGTGATGTTACATCTGATTATGTTGATTCAAAAAAATTCAAAGACTCAGACATTATCTTAATTGCAAAAGGAAATGAACGTCTTATTAAATTTGAAACAACAAAAGCTGATTTTGAATCATCTCTTAAAAAAGTTCCTTCTAATGCAGAACTCAACATTGCTATTTACTCAGGTATTCATTTTAAGGCAAAACCAACTGATTCAACTTTAGTAGCAGCTTACAGAACAAGTACAGGAAATAAAAATATTTTTGATTCTTTTGTAAAAGGATATGATATCATCGCTAATTCAAATACATTCGGATATTCAGCAAAAGAATTGAATGATTTACTTTCAGCTAATAAAACTTACTTTACAGTTGTAAGAGTTATTTATGAACCACAGGGTGAACAGTATCCAAAAGGATTTAAATTTGGCGGACCTTCACTTTCTTCTAACGATACAATTTATACACCAGTTTTAGCTGAAGAACTTCCAAACAACGAAATTGATAAAAACGCAAAATAATTAATTATCGTTAAACAAAAAAAAGACTTTCGTAATAAAGAATATTTTTCTTATACGAAAGTCTTTTTTTTATTTCTAAATATATACTAGAACTTGAATGTACTTGTTGTTATAGTTCCGTTTTCATTGTATAAATCAAAATTTACACCTTTTTCAGCAGAAGCAAGTGCACCATAAAATTCCTGAATATTTGTAACTTTAGTTCCATTTACAGCAGTAATAATATCACCGTTCTGAAGTCTTAATAAAGCAGCAGGGCTCTTAGCTTCTACATTTGTGATTACAACACCTTTTACATTTGCTGCAAGTTTCAATTCTTTCTGTAAATCTTCTGTAATTGGTGAAGCAATAAATCCAGGCCAGAGTTTATTATTCTGATTATCTACATCCTTATCTCTTTCTTCAATTTTTACTGAAATAGCAGGTAATCTTTTTCCTTCACGGATTACTGTTAATGTAGCTGTTGTACCGGCTTCAAGATAACCTACATCACGAACAAGCTGATTTACAGTTTTTACTTTTTTACCGTTCATTTCTACGATATAATCACCAGGTTTAATTCCTGCTTTATATGCTGGAGAATCCATGAATATTTCACATGCAAATGCACCATCATATTTATCTACGCCAAGCTCTTTCTTAAAGTCTTTATTTACTTCTAACAGTGAAACACCAAGCCATCCATAAACAACTTTACCTTTATCAATAAATGAATCTATTGATTTCTTGATATTATTAATTGGAATAGCAAATCCTAATCCCTGTGAACCACCAGAAGAAGAAGCAATCCATGTATTAATTCCAATTACTTCTCCATAAATATTTACCAATGGACCACCACTGTTTCCCTGATTAATAGCTGCATCAGTCTGAATAAAATCACTGATAGAAGACATCTGTGTTTCATTACGACCAGTTGCACTTACAATACCCTGTGTTACAGACTGACTGTATCCTAATGGAGCACCAAATGCTAAACAGATATCACCAGTTGAAACTTCATCTGAATCACCAAGGGTAGCAACAGGAATTGATTTATCGTTTGAAACAAAAGAAACAAGTGCAATATCCATTCTTTCATCTGCACCGACTAATTTTCCTTCAAACTCACGACCATCGTTCAATTTAATACTGATTTTTGTTGCTGTTCCTGCAACGTGGTTATTTGTAAGTACGTAAAGAATATTTCCAGTGCGTCTTACAATTACACCAGAACCAAGACCTTTTGTTTCATATTCGCGAGATTTGTTTCCTTCCTTATCGCCATTTCCGTTACCATTTCCAAAAAATTCATCAAATGGCCAGCCGAAACTAAACCCCTGCATTGGATTGTTATAAGTTTTTGTTTCTGTAACATCAACTTCTACAACGGCAGGTAATAAAGCATCAGAAATAGATCTGAAAGAAATCTGTAATGCTTCAATAATTTTAAGAGCTTCTGCAGGAGTTGGAGTTGATCTTGCTGGAGTTTCTGCATATGCAGTATCAGCAGTTCCAATTGTATTGGCAGAACCAAAAACTTTAGTTTTTCCACATGATAAAGAAACTAAAGCAAAAGCTAAAACAAATGTTGTAGCTGCAAAAAGAATACGTTTAGTCCACTTTTTCATTTTATATACCTCTATATTACTTTTATGTATTTAAAAATATAACTAAATATTTTATAAAAAGTAACAAATTTTTTTATAATTTTTCAATTATTTATAATTTAAATCTGTTAAGACTTCTGTATGATCTTCGAAAACTGCAACTGTATGTTCTTCATGACAGCTTACTTTTTCATCAGCTGTAACTACAGTCCATCCGTCTTCAAGTACATCAACATCCGGAACACCAAGATTAATCATAGGTTCAATTGCTAAAACCATTCCGGCTTTTATACGAGGATTGGCACCTCTAAAAGGACAGTTTGGAACATTAGGATCTTCGTGTACATCTAAACCAACGCCATGTCCGCAATAATCATAAACAACGCCATAACCGTTTTTATCTGCAATTTCGTATACAGCATTTGCAATATCACTGATTCTGTTTCCAACTTTGCACGCTGCAATTCCGGCTTTTAAACATTCTTCTGTTACCTGCTGTAATTTTTTTACTTCAGGTTTAACATTTCCAATCAATATAGAATGTGTTGTATCACTTATATATCCATTTAAATCTATACCAACATCAATACTTACTAAATCACCATTCTTAATGATTCTTTTCTTTGACGGTAAACCATGAATTACTTCTTCATTTATGCTTATACAAATTGAACCTGGAAAATCTTCGCGCCACCATGCAGGAGTTCCACCGTGTGATGTAATATATTTTTCAAACAATTTATCTACATCATATGTACTCATTCCTTCTTTTATTTTAGGAATAAGCTCATTAAACATATCTGCTGTAAGATGACAAGCTTTTCTAATTCCTTCAATTTCTTCCTGATTTTTTAAACGAATCATTTTAAAACCTCTAGAGTGATTATACAATTTTGTAAAAAAAGTTGAAAGAAGAAAAAAAACTACATTTTTTCACTCTGCATTCTACAGAAAGCGGCTGTAGTTTCATCTCCAATTCTGTGATATTCTTCGGACATTTTTTTTAAAAAGAATTTATCATTTGCACGACCTAAATTCAAATCAAGTGCACGTTCATAAACATCAAGTGCAAGTTCATCACTGATAATTCCATCTATGTTCTTTTTTAAAATTGCCAGTGTAAATTCTAAAACTTCCGGGAAAAATATATAAAAATATGTATACGAATATTCCATTTTTATAATCTGTTCGAGCAGTAAGAAAGCGTCGTAATACTCTGCACGAATAACAAGTTCTTCTGCAAGGATATATCCATAATCCATAAAATCTTCTCGGGTAAAATAATTTTTTAAAGAAAAATCTGCTCTTGTTGTCTGCATCTTTTTAAATTCCTGAACAGCTTCATCTTCTTTTTGATGCATCAATGTATAAAAAATTAATTTTGCACGACTTTCACTGTCATCTCTTGCAGAAAGCCATTTATAATAATCAAAAGAATCTGATGGAGTTTTATAAATATGCATTTTTGCAAAATAAGACTCATCAAAAATAGAACGCTGTCTTGCATCAGAAAGAACTCTGTAGGCTTTTACAACTTCGTCAAATTCATCACTGCGGGATACGTCACCAGTTAAATCTGGATGTAAAATTTTTGCCTTTTCTCTATATGCCCGTTTAATTTCTGCAAGGGTTGCATTTTGTCGAACACCAAGTACCTTATAAAAATTTTTTAACATCATTTTTTTCCATTTTTCTTTTTTAATGATTTTAACACAAAAATGTTTTCTCGTTCACGTTCTTCCAGAACATTTTCAATATATTTTACAGTTTCTTCTGTCTGAGGAATAATCATTTTATCTAATGCATTTACCCTTCTCTGAGTTTTTTTTACTTCAATTGCAAGACGCCATACTATTGAACGAATTTCTGCCATTTTTGCAAGAAGAGACAGAAGTTCAAAAAATTTAACTATTGTTGCATCAGAGTTTGCATATGTTCCCAAAAATGAATGAAACAATTCTTTTTTAGGGATTTCTACTTCGACTGTTTCAAATTGAAGCCCCGCTACAGAAACCAGTTTTTCTTTCATATTAAAATCATAACTTATACCATTTGAAATTCTTTCAATCTGATCTGCACCATCTGTAACAAGCATTTTCTTAAAAGCAGGATAAGCTTCTTCTACAACCTGATCTATTTTTGTTTCAAGTTCTTTTACCTGATCGACAAGCTGCATCAACTCTGTTACCAGAATTTCACGTTTTTCTTCAAGCAAATCATATCCATTTGTTGAAACAGCTAACTGTTCTTTCATTGAGAATAAATTTGCTTTTGTCGGTGCAATATTTAATCTTGCCATCTGTTATCCTTGAACATTCATATACTTTTGAATCAACTCAGGTTTAATTCTTGTAAGTTCTTCTTCTGGAAGTTCTTTTAAAATTTCCCATCCTAAATCTAATGTCTGTTCAATTGTTCTTTCTTCATTTTCACCTTGTGATAAAAATTCTGTTTCAAATCTATCTCCAAACACAAGATACTTTTTATCTAAATCAGATAATTCTTCTTCACCAATAATTGATGCAAGATTTCTGATTGTTTTTACTTTAGAATATGATGCAAACAACTGACTTGATAAACTTGCATGATCATCTCTTGTCATTTCAGGACCGATTCCGTCTTTCATCAAACGGCTTAAACTAGGAAGACCAGCTACAGGAGGATAAAGACCTTTCTGAAAAAGTTCTCGTTCCAGTACAATCTGTCCTTCTGTAATATATCCAGTTAAATCTGGTATTGGATGAGAAATATCATCATTTGGCATTGTTAAAATAGGAATTTGAGTTATAGAACCATTCGAACCTTTTATTTTACCGGCTCTTTCGTATAATTCTGCTAAATCTGAATATAAATAACCCGGATATCCTTTTCGCCCCGGAACTTCTCCTCTTGTTGTTGAAATTTCACGCAAAGCTTCACAATAGTTTGTCATATCTGTCATAACAACTAAAACATGCATATCTTTTTCAAAAGCAAGATATTCGGCAGCAGTTAAAGCACATCGAGGAGTAATAATTCTTTCTATACTAGGTGCATCTGCAAGAGACAGAAACATTACTACATTTGATAAGACTCCTGATTCTTCAAAACTGTCTGTAAAAAACTTTGCAACATCATATTTAATTCCCATTCCGGCAAAAACCATTACGAATTTTTCATCATTTGCACGAAGTTTTGCCTGACGGATAATCTGTGCTGTAAGTTTATTATGAGGTAAACCATTGCCTGAAAAAATAGGAAGTTTCTGTCCGCGTACTAGAGAATTCATACCGTCAATAGCAGAAATTCCTGTCTGAATAAAATCTTTCGGATAAACTCGTGCAAAAGGATTTATAGGATTGCCATTAACATTTACTTTTTTTGATGAAATAATCTGCGGAAAACCGTCAATCGGTTCACCAAGACCATTAAAAATTCTTCCAAGTAAATCTTCACCTACTCTTAATTCAAGCGGATTTTCCAGAAATTCATAATGAGTATTATCTAAATCAAGACCTGTTGTATCACCGAAAATCTGAACTATAACAGCTTTTTCATTTATATCAACAATACGGCCAATTCTTTCATCATTATTTCTGTCTCGTACTTTTACTGTTTCACCATAAAAAACATTTTCTGTTCTTTGTAAAACAACAATCGGTCCTTCTACAGAATTTAATCCTTTATATTCAATTCCTTTCATATAAACTTCCTAATTCACCAATCTGATGGTCTAACTGAATTTCAAGTTCCTGAATTTTTTCTATTTCTTCATTTTTATATTGCATTTTGATTTTTACAATCTGTTCACACACAGGAATAGAAAGCACTTTTGATAATGAACCGCCTTTTTTCAAATACTCATCTGCTTTTTCATAATATTTCATTATCAGCTGAAGAATAATAATCTGTTTATCTGATGAACAATATTTGTCTACATCATCAAAAGCATTCTGCTGTAAAAAGCCGTTCTTAATCATTTCAGCAACTTTTAAGACTAATCTTTGAGAAGGTGGCAATGCATCTGGTCCAATCAAACGGACAATCTGCTGTAACTTCTGTTCTTCTTTTAATAAATCCAGCCCCTGCTGACGCAGTTTTGACCACAAAGGATTTTTTGCTTCCCACCAGTCTTTTATTTCATCTGCATATTCTGAATATGATTCTATCCATCCTATGGCAGGATAATGTCTGGAATTTGCAAGTTCCCTGTCCAATGCCCAGAAACATCTGATAAATCTTTTTGTATGCTGAGTAACCGGTTCACTAAAATCACCACCTGGAGGAGAAACTGCACCAATAATACTTACAGAGCCTTCTTTCTGATTTAATGTATTTACACGACCTGCCCTTTCATAAAATGATGCAAGTCTTGTCGGTAAATATGCAGGAAAACCTTCTTCAGCCGGCATTTCTTCCATACGGCCGGAAAGTTCACGTAAAGCTTCTGCCCAGCGGCTTGTTGAATCTGCCATTACTGCAACTGTCATACCCATATCGCGATAATATTCAGCAATTGTAATTCCTGAATATAAAGATACCTCTCGTGCTGCTACAGGCATATTAGAAGTATTTGCAATTAAAACTGTTCTTTCCATAATTGAACGACCAGTTCGCGGGTCTATAAGCTGTGGAAATTCTGTAAGAACATCTGTCATTTCATTTCCACGTTCACCACAGCCAATGTAAACTATTAAATCTGCATCACACCATTTTGCAATAGCATGTTGTGTCATTGTTTTACCAGTTCCAAATCCTCCTGGAATTGCTGCAGTTCCACCTTTACTTAACGGAAAAAATACATCAATTACTCTCTGCCCCGTAATTAATGGTTCTGAAACTGTAAGTTTTTGAGAATATGGTCGTGGCTTTCTAACTGCCCAATAATGTGCTAATTTTATTTCTTCATTTAATTCTGTTAATGCAATTACATCATTTACTGTGTAATCACCAGTTCCTTTAAAAGAAACAAGTTTTTTTCCTTTTATCAATGGAGGAATCATTATAGACTGTATAACTGATTCTGTTTCTTTTACAGTACCAATAACCATTCCAGGATAAATATCACAATCATTTTGAATTCCAGCACAGGCTTCAAAATGCCAGATTTTTCTCAAATCCAGAGGTTCTACTCTCTGCCCTGGCAATAAAAAACTTCCTGATTCATTATACATTGCCTGTAACGGACGCTGAATTCCATCATAAATATTTCCTAATATTCCAGGTCCTAAGAATAAAGATAACGGTTTATTTGTACAGACAACTTCTTCGCCGACATACATTCCAGTCGGATCTTCATAAACCTGAATTGTTGAATTTCCTTTTTCCTGTCTTACAATTTCACCAATAAGTTTTTTGTTTCCAACGTTTACTACATCATAAAGTCCAGAATCTTCCAAACCTTGAGCATATACAATTGGTCCTGAAATTCTTGTAATTTTTCCACTCATTAATCAAGTCCTCCATTACCAAATAATGCATTTGCAAGATTTTCTGTTTCTGTATCCAAAAGATTTTTTATTACTTCACATAAAGTAAATTTTGCAGTTATAGACTGATCTGTTGTCTGTAAAATAATTCCTTCATTTACAGAAAGACCGATATCATCTTCCTGAATAAATTTATTAAATTCCGTACCATTTATGGCTTTTATCTGATTTGGAAAAAGTTTTTTTATTTCTTTTTCGGCCATCTGCTTATCTGTTCCATAAACAAAAACATTCAATTCTTTTTCCGCAAAGAAATCTTTTTTGCAGTTAATTCTTTTTATTAAAATCTGCAGACGTTTTTCTTTTGAAATTGAACTTAAATATTCGTTTATTCCTTTTACAATCTGTTCATTTACATAAAAAACTTTATATCTCTTCTTTTTAAGAGGAAGAATTGCATCAGAATTTCTTTTAATG
>CALAUH010000309.1 GCA_937892225.1 uncultured Treponema sp. | reverse complement strand
CTAAATTAAAAGAAATTTATGACACATTAACAGGTATCCAGATGGGTCGTCTCCCTGCACCAGAAGGCTGGGTTTATACAAT
This sequence comes from uncultured Treponema sp., assembly GCA_937892225.1. Taxonomy (GTDB): domain Bacteria; phylum Spirochaetota; class Spirochaetia; order Treponematales; family Treponemataceae; genus Treponema_D. Next base: position 10,360 of record CALAUH010000309.1, on the reverse strand, counting down.
TGATTAATTAACATCATTATCAAATTAAAACTGATAATAAAAAAAACGTCATTCCTTATTTTTCAAGGGATGACGTTTTTTTTATCTAAATTAACTATGACTTATAGTGTTCAAAAATAAGTTATCTACCTTCGTTAGCATTATGAAAGGATGGTATTGTACTTAATATTTTTTCATCATCTGGTTCAAGATTTGACCAATTTAATTTAATTGATTTTAACTTTGCACTACATTCAATTTCATTTATTGTTGAATCACTAATATTGATTTTATCTGAAATCTTTTTTTTCATTTCTAAATATTTTTCAGTTTCTTCAAAAGGATTAATATCAGCTATAACAATTTTATTTTTTGATTTAACCTGTTTTTTTCCTGAAAATACTTTATTATAGGCAACTTTCTTAATAAAATTATCATTATTTAATTCATAAGTTCCAGACATAAATATTTTATCATTAAAAGTAGTAATATCAAAACTATAGAATCTTGTTTCATCTGAATATTCATATTCTGTTATGTTTAAATCTTTATCAACATTAACAAGTCCAATTTTAGTTTTATAATTATATTCTTTATTAAGCAAATTATTCACATAATTTTCAGAAGACATATAAAGTCCGATAATATTTATATCATCATTATTAAAAATATTTTTTTGAATGTGAAATGTATCATCAAAATCTAAATAATAACTTATTATGTTTTCTTTTTCAGGTGTTAATTTTACATAATACTGTGCTGATGTTCCATTTTCATTTTTACCATAATAACTGCATTGCAAATAAAGATTATTTTCTAAATTCGAAAGTATACTGATATAAGAAGGAGAATTATCTTCATTTAAATTATATGGATAGTAATCTAAAATTTCTAAATCTTTACTAAATTTAATAATAGTACTAAAAGTTTCTTTTGTATAAAATGTTCTTAATATTCCATAAACATAATCCTGTACTGGAGCTAAATAAATCTCATAATTATCTTTTAAATTCAAAAATTTATTTACTATTACATTTCCTTCTAAATCAAAACATATGATACTTGAATTCTTATTACCACCTGAATAATAAAATCTATCTAATCCATTAAAACTTATTTTTGATATGGAACTGACTCCCTTTTCTAATTCATATGATTTTTGAATAACGATTTTATCATCTTGAATTTTTAAGAAATTGATTATTTTATCTGCAATTAAAAAAAGACAAAATTCATTTTCTTCTGTAACAAATAATTTTACATGCTGATTATGATAAGGAATATTAAAATCTGCATTAGAAAATTGAGATTTAGGAATATCAATGCTTAAAGTGGAATCATAAATACCATCTATATATTTATTTATATAAACATCGATTTTTTCAAAATCAACTTTTGAAACACTGCAAATTGTTTCATAAACTGTATCTTTATAAGAAACTAAATCTGTTACTACTGAAGAACGTTCTGGTAAAACATTCATTTTATATTCAACTGATTTATTTTTTTTAGAAGCAGCAAACAAAGATGATATTAACGAAAACAAAACAAGAATTAATAATTTTTTCTTCATAATACCCTACTTTTTAGTTTTAGTTGTTTTTAATTCTTTATCTTTTTCAGAAATCTGTTTTGTAATTTTTACAACTTCATTTTGAAGTGCTGTAATTTCTTTAATAAGTTTTGTACTTTCTGCATCTTTTAAATTTCCTAAAGCTGCAATATCACTGTTTTTCTTAGAAAGTAATGTAGAAATTTTTAAACCGATTTCTGCGTATTTTTTTTCACGGTTATTTTTTAACTGTGTTCTTTCAATTTTAGTCACACTTTTATCACTGAAAGCCTGAACGGCAGAACTTGCCTTTTCAAAAACTGATTTTGTAGCCTTTGCACTTTTCGAAAATACTTCTTTGATTTTATCTTCTGTTTCACTCATAGTTTTTACTCCAAAAAAAATTCTTTATATATTAATTTAATACTATTTTATAAATAAAACAAATTAATTTCGTTTAATTGCAATCATTGTAATATCATCTGCCTGTTTATCTTCTGTTACATACGAATAGCGGATTACGTTTGGATCTTCCATCATCTTACGTTTTTCCATATCTTCTTCGCTTTCCTGTACTTCTACATAAGGCATACAATATTTTGAATAAAGAGTAAAATGCTCTTTTAAGAATTCATCTATTACTTTATCAACTTCAATTTCATCATTTACACGGATTTTAGGAGTCTTAAACATTCTGAATACACGTTCAATAGATGCAAGAGCTAAAATTGCTTCATCAATAGTTCCTTTACAATTTGTAAAATCAAATTCAAGAAGTTCAGCTTTATTAGGATTATCTTCTTTTTCAAGTACGAATTTCTTTTTATTTAAAACCGATTCTATAATCTGAGTAATTCTTTCCTGTCCGAACTGCTCTTTTCTTTCGAGTGTCTGAATTATCTTCTGTTCTTTTCCACTCTGTTTATCAATCTTAGTTTCTTCTTTATTTTCCAGTTTGATAGAATAATCTCTGTCACGAATAAATCTTTCTGATTCATCAATACCGTCAGTGTATAAGAATAAAATATCACCTGGTTTTAAGACAAGTTTTTCTACTTTATAACCGCCAGTTGTCATTTCTACCAAATCTGTAGAAACACCACCGGCTGTTGGTGTACTTGATAAAGTTACTTCGTTTAATTTTCTAGAATAGCTGTCGTAAATATGAATCTTATTATCACCGGCATTACATACATATAATTCACCAGTAGCTTTATTATACAAACTGATATTAATAGTACTGAATTTACCTCTTGTTCCTAATCCAAAGATAAAATCATTTACAGCAGAAACAAAACTCTTAAGATTTATTCCGTTTTTCTGATAATTCCAGTTAGAGAAATAATAAAAATCCTTGAACTTAGTTGCGACTACTGATACCAAAAGTGCAGCTGGTACACCATGACCGGAAATATCGCATTTTATAAATACGTACCAGTTTTCATCAAGTTTCTTGTAATCAAAATAGTCTCCGGAAACAGCTGAGTCGCCTTTATAGAATGCGAATAAACTTAAACGGTCCTCGTTCAATCTTACAATCGGCAATTTTCTTCCGCCTTCTCCTTCTTCAAGAGGAATAAATCTTTCCTGAACAGCTTTACCGTCGAGCTGTAAGAATTCTTCATATGCGGCCAGACCTACAGATAAAGTCATTTGATTTACTACATCACCTAAACGTCCGATTTCATCTTTCGATTTAATATCAATGTGTTTTTTCTCAAGACGCTGTCTTTCACGAACAGACTTTGTCATTAATGAACCTACATCCTGAAGATGATTTTCAAGTTTTTTAATAGGCCTTACAATCAAACTTGAAAGAATAAGTGAACCTAAAGCTCCTAAAATAACGGCAATCGAAGCTAAGATGATTGCAGATATTGTAACAGTTTTAATTTCATTATTAAGTTCCTGAACCAATGTAATAATATCTACCTGAGTTATAATTGCACCATGAAGATATGTATCTGAATTACCCTGACGATATAATACAGGTTTATAGAAAGTATAAATATTTGTATCACTGTTTAAGATTTCAGCATTAAATGATGGAATTGAATTTGTATATTCATCTGCGAGTAAAGAAAGTTTATTATTCAATTCAGAACGTAACTGTTCATTTGTTAAAGATAAATTTCTTCTTCTTATAATACTGTCTGCATCATTTTTACCAACTAACGATGTATATTCATTTGAGTTTGCAGTAATCTGTTTTGAAATCTGTTGAACAGAATCTTTTGCAATTTGATTTAATCCTTTAAATCTTTCAAGGATTTCTAATGTTGTTGTATCCTGAACTACAGTTACACCTGGAACTACTTCTGCACGTTCATTTATATTACTTGTAGCCCATACATAAGACAAATCTATATTATCTGAAAGATTTTCTTCTCCTTCCTGAGAATGTTTTTGACCGACGATTAATACTTTCTTAACTTCATTTACAGCATTCATCTGATCTGGAAGCTGTCCTAATTCTACATCATTTTCTGTAGGAAGGAAGTTTTTTACACCCGAAGACAAACTTTCCATTAATACTTCAATTCGATTCTGCAAACCGGAAGTCAAAGTCTGCTGCTGAGTATTAATCATATTTCTACCGTTGATATATGTTACGAAAGCAATAACGAATACAACAAGAACAATTGTAAACAAAACCAGTTTAACTTTAAGACTTCCTTTTTTACCCTGATTATTATCTTTTGTCTTTAACAATGGCATATAATCTCCCGTAATGAGTGATTTAATCTCTTTAAATACAAGTTTTCTATCTTTTACATTTTTCATTAAAACAAAGAAAAATACTAAAAGAATTAATAATATTAAGATGCAGACAAAAATTAAAATAATTGTTCCAACTGAAACTGCAAATCTATAATTTTTTTCTACAAGTTTATATCTTGGTCTATACTGATATTCTGATTCAATTTTTACAGTACCGTTAGAAGAAACATCAAGAATTGTTCCTGTCCAATACCACCCTCGGTCTGTATGATAAATTCCTATTCGATAAGTTCCCTGTTCAAGATTAGTTCCAATTTTTACATTAGTAATTTTCTTGTCTAATTTAACAATAAAATCACCTTTATCTTTACTTAATTCCAAATCAAAAGGTTCTTTTCCGTCTTTATCAATTATTATTTTAGAAATAGTTCCTTCATAAGTAAAACCACCACCATTAATTACAAGTTCATATTCTCCAATTTCATTTGCTGTCTGATAAGCTGATTCAACATATGTCTGTGGAGAATATTTATTTAAAATCAATAACTGCTGGGTAGTAGTCGAAACGTTACCGACTTCATCAATTGCACTGACTCTAAATACATAAACACCATTTGGTTTATTATAGAATTGTTTTGACTGAGGACTGCTTGTGATTATAACGTTCTTTAACTGTATATCTTTACCAATCTGGTCTTTATATTTTTCTAAAAGTTCGTTTACCTTCTGTTCCAGTTCGTCTTTTTCTAAAGTAATGGAATGAGTTTTGTTTTCTACCATTGATTTTGGAATATCACCTAAGAACTGCAATTCATAGTTATAACCGGAAATATCTTTATCTTTAGAAGGTTCCCATGTAATTACAAAAGTATTGTCGTTAAGGAATCCGTTTTCATCTACATCAGTTATTTTAAGTTCCGGTTTTTCTGGTGGAGTCAAATCTCGTACATATTCAATCTGAGAATTTTTAGACCAGTTTCCTGCCCTATCCTGAACCCTTACATTTAAAATATAAATACCATCATCTTCAGCTCTAAGATTTATGATTCTATCGTTACCAAAATATTGAACTTTTTCCGGTGGGATTTCCTGATTGTCTTTTCCCCATGTATAAGAATAACCTGTAATTCCAGAAGAATCATAAGGATATTCAACTTGAATCTGTACATCTTTTTTAAGAGAATGTTTTCCTTTTTTATAAGTTATAGGAAGAAGTTTTGGAATTTGAACTGTAGTATCTGGATTTAAAATACAGATTGAATTTGTATTATTAACACTCTGCTGGAAAACAAAAGAAAGTTTTTCCTGTTCCAATTCATCTTTAAAAATTACCGGATAAGAAAACAGATTTTTTTTATCATTTTCTAAAATTGCATATTCAGAATAGTCAAGATTTTCATCAAATTTGACCATATAAACAGATTCATTTCCAGTTCGAGTATCAAACCATTCAAGATACAATTCATCTTTAAAAACAAAAAGATTTGGTCGGCTTGCATTTCCGTTTTCTGTAATCTGTTTAGCAGTTTTAGGAACTATACCATCATTTGAAATTTCTGCAATCCATATGCTTGAATTAATAGATTCAGTTCTTTCCCAAACCATATAAATCTTATTTTTAAACTTACATAATGCTGCACGCTGATTCTGAAATATTGAAAAATCCGATTTTATATTTGAACTCAAAGACTGCTGATTTGTAATTAAAACTGGTTCTGACCATGTTTTTCCATCATCTGTTGTATATGAACCAAAAAGCTGATATGAAAGTCTGTTTAATACTGAAGAAGAATACTGTGCCTGGAAAACAACTAAATCACCATTTCCAGATTTTATATTAACAGGAATAAACGGATTTCTAAAATTACCACCTGGCGAGAAAGTTTTTAATGCTGACCAGTTGATTCCATCATTTGAATCTAAATAATTTAATTTAAAGTTTCCATCTACTACTGAAGAAACAAATAATCTGAATTTTCCTTTTGACGTTACATAAACACGAGGTGCAATAATACTTGAATCTGACTGTATTTCTTTTTTAGAAAAACTTACGCCTTTATTTGTTGAAACAAAAATTGATAAACGATTATTTGTAGAAGCAACTGGTATTACAATTGTTCCATTATCAGAAATTGCAACACTGTACAAATCTGGAACTTCACCAGAATAAGCGAATGGTCCTGCAAATCTTTTATTATCTATAAAATTATCTCTGGAAAAATAATGTCTGCATGAAATATAAATCTGATTTTTTGCATTATCAATTTCCTGCCAGAAAACAAAAGTTCCGTTTTTAGATTGAATTGAAATCGGAAATCGACAGTCACCAGTTGTAAAAGATAATGAATCTTCCCAGAAATATTCTTGTGAATACAACTTGATTGTACTTAAAGAAAAAATCATTACTAAAGAGAACACTAATTTTGCTAAAAATTTATTCTTAAAAGGAAACATTTCTATACCTTAGAATCGATGGATTTCTTTAAGCTCTTAACTTTTTCAATAGAACGATAAGCAGGTTTCTGCCACAACTGATCAATATATGCTTTTGCTTCATCATATTTCTTCTGAAGATATGCATTTCTTGCCTGATTGTAAATTGCTTCATCTGCAGCAGTAAGTTCTGTTGTTTTACTACCACCAAGTTTTGTATTAATTTTATCTTTTAATTTCTGTGCTTTTGTATTATTTGGATTCAACTTAATTGCTTCATTAATTTTTGTAAGGGCACTGAGTAATTTATCCTGATTATTACCTGCAGAATTAAATATGCTTTGAGCATCCTGAGTTAATTTATTAGAACGTGTTACAGCTGTATTATCAACCGGCTTCTGTCGCATACCAAGTTCAATTTCTACATTAGCAATAGTATTTTTTAATCCCTTATAATTAGGATTCAAATCATAATAAATTAAAAGTTCATTATATCCTTCTGCTTTTGTATCTGCTTTTCGAGTTTTAGCTATAGCTGTTTTTACTTTATTTTCAAAATCAGTTTCAAATTTCTGAGGATTCTGCATTCTGTCAATTTTTAACTGAAGAATAGAAGCTTCCTGGTTTATTGGATAAACCTGTTTGATTTTCTGAATATTATCTAAAGCAAGACTAAATGCTGTTTTTCCTTCATCATAATTTTTCTGTTTATAATAAGAACTGCCCTGTTCAAAATATTGATATGCACTACTTAATAATTGAGACATTTCTGCATACAATGGATCTGAAGGAAGCAAAATTCGTCCTGTTTTCATAGAAACTGCAGTATTTACAATTTCAAGGAAATCCTGGAATTCAGGGTTTGTATCATCATGAGTTTCTGACCATTTTGTAATTGCCGCTGTAATATAAGTCTGTGCATCATCATATCTGTCGGAATCCTGAGCAGATTTAGCTTTATTGTAAAGTTCACGGGATTCACGGACAACAATTTCGTTTTTAGCTTTTAAGATTTTATTTGAGAAATCATAACGAACCTGTTCAGTCTGTGTTCTTAAATCAATATTTTCTGAATAACTTAAACTTTCGTTGTATTTTTCTATTGCATCATCAATTAAGTTTTCTGCTTTATTTAAATTGTTTTTATTAAATTCCTCTTCTGCCTGTTCAACGATTGCATCCCCATTGCGTTTTAAAACCTGTGCCTGATTATAATCATTTGTTGCTTTTTCCGTTGCATTTTTAGTTTGAAGAGTAATATTTTGAATAGTTTTCTGTTTATCTGCCAGAGACTGCTCAGACTGTTTAATAATTTTATTTACTTCTGCATTAGTCTGCCATTCTTTGTTCATGTTTGCATTTTTTTCAAGCTGTTCCTGTGCTTTCTGTAAACTTTCCTGATATTTTTCTGCAGTTTCTGTAACGACATTTGCCATATGTAAAGTTAATTCAGGATAATGATAAACAGTACCAGAATTGTCTGAAGCAGGTTTATGAGTTTTTGCATATTCAAGAAGTTCTTTTGGATCAGTTTTGAGTCTATCGAAAGTCTTTTTATCAATCTGTTCAGAGAATCCTTTCTGATATGTTTCTGAATATTTTACATACTCATCAAGTTCTTTTGTATATTTATTTGCATCCTGAATATAACTTTCAGAAATCTTTTTCCATGCAGAAACAATATTTTCACTTGTAAAATCAAAAATCTGATTAACAAAAGTATCATATCTTGTAGTAAGATTTTCCCAATTTTGATTTTTATCATTACTCCATGCAAAATTTGTACTTAAGAGTTTTTCTCGTTCACCAATAATATTATTTACTCTGGAAGCTGATTCAAATAATTTTGTAACGTTCGCAGAAGTTTCAGAAGTTTCTGCTGAATTATTAAAGCTGCTTAAAATCTGCTTCTGATAAATTTCTTCCTGTTTAACTTTCTGTGCAATTTTACAAATTTCAGATGTCTGATTAGAAAGTCCGCAAATATAATCAATGCTTAAATTATAATCTGTATCAACAGGTTTATTTGTATTATCAAGATTTTTATAGAATGATGTAAATCCGTTTACTTCTTTTACGATTGATCCAAATCTATTTACACAGATTTTATAATCAGTTTTAGCATTTAAATCATCAAAATTAACTTTATCAGAAAGAATATCTTTAGGAAGAACAGTCAGATATTGAGAAGTCTGTTTTTTCATTAAATCAACAACTGCAACTTTGATTTTATTAATATTCGAATTATATACATAATCCATAACACCAACTAATCCAGAATCATCAATTGATGTTAATCCTGAAACAAATCTCTGCATAAAAGCAACATAACATGCATCTGTTAAATCAGGTTTAATTTTTTTCTGCTTATCGTACAACTTTTGATAGTCTTTTATTATCTGTAAAAAATCATTTCGTAAACTGCTGTAATTTGAAAATGCTTTTCTTAAATTTCCAAGCTGATCATTTGCTGCAGTATAATTTGCTTCGTTTACAGATTTTATGAACTGTGTTGTTAAAGATGTAATATTAGCACTTAAATCTTCTTGTTTATATTTTTCAACGAGTGAATTTAACTTCTTTTCAATTTTTTCTGCTTCACTGATAATATCTTTGTTATTTGCAAAATCTTCCAGAAATTCATCTTTATAAATCCAGAATCCTTCCTGAACTTTTGTAATTGCACCAGTTATATCATCAGCATGACAAAGTTCTGCAGATTCAGTTTCGATTTTATCAAAAAGATATGCGTAATATTTAAAAAGGTGCATATCTTCAAGAAGTTCAATTACTTTTTTAACATCTTCCGGTGGATTTTTTTCGAGTGTACGCATTTCAAGAATAATTTCTGAAGGTGTAATATGATCTTCCGGATTTTCTGTACTGACTTTAATCGCCTTTTCTGTTAAAACCGAATATCTGCTTCGTCTGTTCATAATAATTCTAACAAGACGCTGTGCATTATCAAAACGTTCTGGATATCGTTCAATATATTTATGTAACTGAAATAAAGCTTCTGTATAGTCTGTCTGTCTTATTAATTTTTCAATCTGAAACAATGACATTACATCATCATCAAGATCTTCTTCGACGATGTTTTTAGTTGCTTCATCAATTTCCTGATTTTGAGAAGCAAGAGGATAAAGAGAAAAAAATAATAATAAAAATAAAGTAAAATATTTTTTCATTCAGACAACTTTAGTATATTATATTTTCGGTAAAAACAGTTATATATTATAGGAAAAAATCCGATAAAATTATATAAAAATTTTAAAAACGATAGTATAATTTATGCGAATGAAAAACAATAAAAATGGATTTTTAATCATTTTAACTTCTCTCCTTTTTTTAACTAACGCTTACAGTTTAGATTTTAACGATTTTTCATCAACTATAACAGATATTTTCAGCACTTTTGTAAGCGAAAATGAAGGAACTACAACTTATCATTCATTATTAATTCCAGTAGGCGGAAGATGCGAAAGTCTTGGAAATGCCTATACTGGATTAAGCGATGATCTTGCTTTTTTTAATTACAATGCCGGTGCAAGTTCAATTTTAAAAGAAACACAATTAGGTATTTTTCACAATTCATGGATTGCTGATTCAAAAATGGATACCCTGTCCTATACTACCCGTTTTAATAATTTTGCTTTTGGTTTACAGGCTAACTGT
>CALAUH010000308.1 GCA_937892225.1 uncultured Treponema sp. | reverse complement strand
CCAGGAAACTTCATCAATTACATTACTGCCTGCATATACTGTCTGTGTTTCAGGAATACCATCATTTCCACCTCTTGCAGCATATTCCCATTCTGCTTCTGTTGGTAATCTGTATCCATTAGCACTCCAGTCGCATTCAATTGTTCCGCTTATTTTTGTACCATTTATTGGTTTAAAACCCCAATAAGCTGTATCTGTTTCGCCATCAACTTTGTAACAAGGTGTAAGACCTTCTGCAATACTTCGTTTATTACAATAGTAAATTGCATCGTACCAATTAACCTTTTCTAAAGGACGATTATCCTGAATTTCATTTTTATCTGCATCACTTGAAAAAGAACTTGGCGAAAGTTTTGTAGTTTTATAATATTCTGCCTGAGTTACTTCGTGGTCACATATATAGAATGATTGAATCTTTACTGTACGACCTTTAATAAATACATGGGAATCGGCAATCTGCCCTTTTATTGTTGCACCTTTTAATCCAACAAATCCTGCCGGAGCCTCATCTGGTGTAAGATATACAACATCGTCATCATCATCTGATTGATTTCCACTGTCATCATTCTGGTTATCACCATTTTGATCATTCTGACCACTCTGAATCTTTTGGAAAAGAAAACATCAACACTTCAAGCGGAAACATGGAATATCTTTCTGTTTCGGTAAAACTTTCAACATGAGGTTTTATCACAACTTGCGGCGATTAATTCTGTTTTATAATTTGCATAATGTAGCGAGTTGATATACGTTATTCATCCTGAATTACTATTGAGTGATTTATTAATTTTTGTTAAAAAATAATCAGAGGTATTTATAATGAAAAAATATTTATTAATTATTGTTTTAGCTTTTTTTAGTTCTTTTTGTTTCGCTAAAGAAAACTATAAAGGTGATGTTCAATTACACGGTGGTGTAGATTTTAATACTAGCTTGTATAAAATTAATAATTTTATATATGATTACTCATTTGAATATACTACTGTAGATTTTGGATTAGAAAGCTGGCATTTTTTTACACTTTTTGATTCTTTTGATGTTGGTTTTGCAGTAGGTACAGATGTAATGACAGCAAAAGAAGGTAAAGCTGTTGTTGGTAATGCTCATATAGATTGTTTACAATTCCTTTCTATTGATTGTATGGTAGGACCTGCTGTACAGTTTACACCAGCATCTTTTATGAGTTTAAGAGCTTCGGCAGGTTTTAGTGATGTAATTAACACATCAATAAAATTTAATGAATCAAATACAATTTACAACAATGGTAGTGTTGGTTTTTATGGTGAAGTACAGGCAAAATTTACACCAAACAGTTTGTTTTCACCAATTTTAGGCTACAGATTCTCAAAGAACTTTGATAAAAAATTCACAGATATATACGAAAAAGAATATGATGGTGAAGTAAATGCATCTTCAAATCTTATATATTTAGGTGCTTCTGTAAACTGGTAATCTATGTATAGTGTCAATTAAAATTATGAAGGTTGTTTTACGTGTTCTCAGGAAAAATATCGAACTCTTGGCGGGTTTATTTTAAATAATAGTTCGATAAAATGTTACAAAACAGAGAAAACAAATGAGCAAATACGAAAAACTCTGGAAATACATTAGCACACAGGAAGAAAATTTTCTCACCCTTACATTTGCCCAAATTGAACAGATTGCAGGTCTTCCAATCGACCATTCTTTTTTGAAATATAAAGCGGAACTTTTGGAATACGGCTGGGCTGTAAAAAAAATCCACATGAAAGACCAAACTGTAGATTTTACAGAAGCCTGGAATGCATACGATTTAAACTTCCAGAAAATTAAGGGGATAGTCCTCCTTCGCAGTGACAAAGTTCCAGACGGAATGTTTCACCTTGTAGTTTCTGTTATACTTAAACACACCGACGGTACTTATTTACTCATGCAGCGCGATTTACAAAAATCAAATGGCGGCAAATGGGATTTTACAGCAATTGGTTCTGCAAAAATTGGTGAATCTGCAGAACAGGCCGCAAAACGTGAACTGGCCGAAGAAACTGGAATTACCTGCACAGATCTCCATGAAATTGACCGTGCCGTCCGCGATGAATTCCACATGATTATAATTGATTACTTTGGTATAACCGACTGCGACAAATCTTCCGTAGTATTACAGAAAGGAGAAACAATTTCCTACAAATGGATTACCCGCGAAGAATTGGAAAAATTAGACACCACAGAACTTCAGTCTACTTTTGAAAGAGATTTAGTAATAAATAAAAACTTGTAGAATTATATCAACTGTAATTTTTCTTCAACAGTTTTTATCAACTTAATATGTTTATCATTTGAACAGATAGAACAACCAAACTTAAGTGCAAGATAACAAATAATTGCATCTTGTACTGGTATAATTAAACCTGAATCTCTTAATTTTGCAATAAATAGCCCAATTTCTTTCCAATCCGCTTCTTCCATTGGAAGAGAATCTAAAGAGTTTACCAATAGTTCAATTGCCTTTTCTTCACTTTTGTTTTTTATTCCGCGGTATAATTCTGTAATTACAATTCCGCACAAAACAACAGAATCTTTTTGGAAAAGAAGCCAATGTTCATCTTCCTGATTATTAATCATGTCTATAACAATATTTGTATCAAGAAGAATCATATAAGGCTTGCCTCACGTAATTCTTTTATATAAGAAGAGTCCATTTGAATTTTACCAATTTCTGAAAAAAAATGTTCTTTATTGAAAGTTTTAGATTTATTAAAGGCAGTTTCTTTATTTGAACTAATTAAATTATTTTGCAATACATTTAGTTGTGCTTGCATTTCAAATAATCTAGTTTGTAATTCTTGCAGCATTGAAGCAAATTGATCAAAAACATTTGAAGAACTTGAATGAGAACTTACTTCATAGGCAGGTGAACTAGAAGCAACCTTGTATTCTTTATGTTTACCATATTTATAAGAAAATGGTTTATTCTCTGTGCTTAATTCATCATCTATTAATGTTTTATAAGAAACCTTATAAATTTTAGAAAGCTTTCGGATAATTTCTATTGGAGGTTCAACTTCACCACTTTCATATTTCATATACGAAAGACGTGAAATACCAAGAATTTTTGCCAATAACTCCTGAGAATATCGATTTTCTATTCTTAATTTTTTTAAAGTATTCTTCATGCCTTTAAATTAATATGCTTTTTTATAGAAGTCAAGTAATAAATACTTATTTAGTATATATAACTATACTTTTATTTATAATTATTGATTATTTTATGTTAATAAATAAAATATAATTTATGACATTCAAAGAAGATTTACAGTCATTCATAGATTTTCTCAAAACAAATGATAATCCTGATGAAATCCGTAAAGAATATCGTAAACTTATAAAAAAATATCATCCGGATTTTGCAGAAGAAAAAGATAAAGAACTTTATAATGATTATATTCTTCTTATAAATAAAGTATTTACCGAAGGAAAAACAAAAACTAAAGAAACTAAGATTGAAAATGATGCAGATGCTTTAAAGAATACTTATGAATTTTCAAAAATAGGTCCGGATGGAAAAACTTATACTTACAAGTGTCGAAACTATTCAGATTATTTATATAAAATTGCCCGTTATGAATATGACAAAGGTCATGAAATTCTTCATTTTCATAATATAAATTATTTAGATAAAGAAGCGTTGAATCAAAATACTCTTGAAGTTATGCAGCATTACTGGAATTCAATTAAATGCTATAAACATCTTTTAAAGACTTGTAAAGACTCGGTTATAATCAGTTCTGCTCAGTTTGATATAAAAATGGTTCAGGATGCGGTTAATATGCTTTCCAGGACAATAATTAATTCTGATGAAAAAGGAATAATGAAAATATAATTTTTACTTATATTAAACATAACAATTATATATTTTACTTATATTATTTTTTTTGATAATATAACACTAGTTTAAGGGGACAGCCCCCTAAGAGTTTGAATTCAATAGGAGTAAATAAATGAAATACAGTGGAACAATTAGCCGCGGTGTTCGTACACCAATTATTAAAAAAGGTGATGATTTAGCTACAATCGTAGTTGATTCAGTTAGCAAATGTGTTGAAGAAGCAAATCTTACAATCAATGACCGTGATGTAGTTTGTATTACAGAAGCAGTTGTTGGAATCAGTATGGGTAATTACTGTACTGCTGATGATATTGCTCAGGATGTTAAGAACAAGTTTGGTGAAAACGCTCACATCGGTTTGATTTTCCCAATCATGAGCCGCAACCGTTTTTCAATGTTGCTCAAAGGTATTTCTCGCGGATGTAAAAAACTTACAGTTATGCTTTCTTACCCAGGAGACGAAGTAGGAAACAAACTCATTTCTCAGGAAGAATTACTTGATTCTGGAATCAACCCAGCAAAAGACGTATTTACATCAGAAGAATTCTATAAACTTTTCCCAAATCCAATTCACCCTTTCACAGGCGTAGATTATATCAAATTTTACAAAGAAGCTTCTGAATGTCCAGACACAGAAATTATTCTTGCAAACGACCCACGTGCAATTTTGAACTTTACAAAAGACGTAATCATCGGTTCTACACACGAAGGTCCAATGAACAAACGCATTCTTACAAAAGCCGGTGTTGGAAAATGCTACTGCATGGACGAACTTATGACAGCTCCAGTAAACGGTTCAGGCTGCAACCCAGAATTTGGTCTTCTTGGTTCAAACCTTGCTACAGATAACTCAGTTAAATTGTTCCCATGCAACTGCCAGGGCCTCGTAGACGATATTTCAAAACGCCTTTCAGACAAATACGGCAAAAAAGTTGAAGTTATGATTTACGGTGACGGTGGTTTCAAAGATCCAGTTGGCGGAATCTGGGAATTTGCTGATCCAGTTGTTTCTCCATCTTATACATCTGGTCTTGTTGGAACTCCAAACGAACTCAAACTCAAATATCTTTCAGACAACGAATTCAAAGGCCTCGAAGGTGAAGCTCTTAAAGAAGCAATGATTGCCCGCATCAAGTCTAAGGACAAGAACCTTAAGGGCCGTATGGAAACTCAGGGTACAACACCTCGCCAGCTTACAGACCTTCTTGGTTCTTTGGCAGACCTTACATCAGGTTCCGGCGACAAAGGTACACCAGTTATCTTGATTCAGAATTATTTCTCTAACTACGCTGATCAGTAATAGATAA
>CALAUH010000307.1 GCA_937892225.1 uncultured Treponema sp. | reverse complement strand
AGGCATTATCTGTGCAGTGACCAGCCCGGCTCATACTCTGAATACATCCGTTTGATTTCAATAAATCTCTGTATTCATAAGCCCTATAAGTTGAACATTGGTCAGAATGAATTAAAGCTCCCTTTACATTATATTTCTGAAATAAATCTTTCATAGTTTCCAGAACAAGTTCTGTATCTGGATGCTTCGAACATTTATAACTAAGTACCTGATTATTATATAAATCAAGAACCATGCTGAGAAAAAGCCATCCGCCTTTTATTTTGAAATAAGAAATATCCGTTACCAGCTTTTTATGTGGCTCACAAGAAAAGAATTCCTGATTCAATATGTTTTCGGGAAGATTTTTTTAGAACATTCTTCCTTGCAGCCATATGAATCCCGTTCAAACTCTGGCATGCTGTTTATAACCAACTTTTCCTTGTTCATATTCTGACAAAATTTTCATCTTTAATTCAACTGGATAATTCGTTTTTCATAATAAATTTTGTCCAATTTTTTGTTGTCAGTTCACACTTCTTCTGTAATCGTCTCGCGAATTACTCTTCCGTGCTCATCGATTATTTCCCGCACAATCGTTCTGGTCTTTTTGTTTCTAGACCTTATTTCAGGATAATCTTCATCACAATCATATTCATCATCTTCTTCGGCTTCTCTTTGGGCTTCAAGTAATTCCTGATGTCGTCGTTCCGCCTGTTTATCGTAATAGCTTCTTTCTCTGGCAGAATCCTGGGCAATATCACATAAAATAATAATCACAATACAAATTATTATAATCATAACCGCCTCCTACAAATTCTTCTTTTCCCATTTTTTCAGCTTCTTCAACTTATCCTGTCCCTTTTCAGTTATTACGACATATCTGGATGGATATTCCGGTGTTTTTATTACAAAAGTTTCAATAGAAGCTTTTAAGAAAAATGGATTTTCTGAAATCTGTGTAAATTCTATCAGATTTTTTTTCCACAAGCGCTCACAGTCTGCAATATTCTGATACAGTTCAAAAATGCCATTAAATAATGATGATGGTTCATCCTTACGGTAAAGTGTCCATAAAGTGTACAAATCAAAAGGTTCTTTTCCATCTGCCTTTAATTGATCAAGTTTTTTTAATAACAATAATTGTGGTTTTGGAGTGATTTTATTCTTTTTACTGCAAGAATAAAAATAAGAAAGGTTAGAAATTTTGTCCATAGTCGGACCTCCTATTTAGCAAGTTTTACGCTCTGCAAGTTGGATATAAATCAAGCGTTAATTTAATTATAATATATGCCTATAAATAATTCAAATTTTTTATATCACTTTTTTTTAAATTATATAATAGACAACTGTCTATTTACAACACGCCAAATTGCTATTATAATCAAATCATAATATTATTAAGGAGGTTTTAAATGCAAGAAGTAAAACAAAAACTTTCAACTTCAAACTGTATTTCAATTCTTTCTAAAGGAATTCAACGTTCACAATTTTCTGATGTTGCACGTAATATTGCAATGATTTCAGAAAAAGAACTTGCTGATTACGCAGGAATAAGTCAACGCACAATCTCCCGTCTTAAACCAAATGATTTTCTTTCAAATTCAGCTGCAGAAGTTATTATTTCCATTATAAGAAGTTATGAACGGGCAATCGAAGTTTTTGAATCAGAAGAAACAGCACATAAATGGCTGAAAACTTCTATTCCATATTTAAATAATAAAACTCCATTACAGGCTATGGCAAATAGATTTGGTGCAGAAATGGTTTTAGATATACTTGGACGTATTGAACACGGAGTCTATTCTTAATGCTTTTATATAGAATTGCTAAACAAAAATATATTCAGGATATCAGCGGATATGGTGCAAGATTATACGGTGGCAGATGGAATGAAAAAGGATTCAGTGCATTATATACATCCTCATCGCTTTCATTATGTTTATGTGAAACTTTAGTTCATTGCGATAAATCTATAATCCCGCAAAATATGTTTTTCGCAGAAATGGAATTTCCAGACAATCTTATACCTTCTGATTTTATTAAAATACCTGAAGATTCAGATCAAATCTCTGTCGGAACTCAATGGCTTAAATCAAAAAGTTCAGTTTGCATAAAAGTTCCTTCAATAATTTTACCAGCTGAATATAACAAAGATTTTAATATCATTTTTAATCCAGAACATCCAGATTTTTCTAAACTCAAAATAAATACAATTGTTTCCTGCCCTTTTGATTTAAGATTATTTTAATTTATAAAGTAACCTATGCTATAATATATTCTGAGGTAAACAAATGGCAGAATCTCGGGAACAGTTTCATATCATCTCACGAATTTTAGAAATTGATAAAGCAATCAGAAATGATGAATATCCTACTTCAAAAACTTACGAAAAAGCATGGGGAATAAGTCGCAGCACTTTTAGCCGCTACATTGATTTACTCAGACTTACCTACGATGCACCGCTGGAATTCGATTACAAAAAAAACGGATATTATTACACAGACAAGACTTTTTTTATTCAAAACGTAATGCTCAAAGAAGGCGAACTTTTTACAATTTCTACGATTCTTCCTCTTCTCGAACAATATAAAAATACGCCGCTTGAAAAAAACTTTCGTGACATCATCTCTAAAATTACAGATATGCTTCCAGACAACGTCAGCGTTGATTCATCTTTTATTAATAACGAAATTCATTTTATTTCTGACCCGATCTCGCACATAGAAGACGGAGTATTCGATGCAGTTTTAAAAGCAACAAAATTACACAAAACACTTTCTTTAGATTATAGAACTTCAACTGATGATAAATATACTTCCAGAGAATTTAATCCTTACCACGTAATCTGTCAGAAAGGAAGCTGGTACATAATCGGCCATTCTTTCCATGCTGATGATATCCGTGTATATGCTTTGCCTCGAATTAAAAATGCACGTATTCTTGAAAAGAAATTTATAATCCCAAAAGATTTTAGACTTGAAAAATACATTGATCCGGAAGTCGGCATCTGGAAAAGTACCTCTGAACCTTTAAAAGTCGAGCTGCTTTTTGACAGAGCGTTTCGTTCCTATATTCTTGAACGCGAATGGCACAAAACTCAAAAAATTCAGGAAAATGATGATGGAACTGTTTACTTAAGTTTTGAAACAAATCAGATAAGTCAGACCGTAAACTGGATAATGCAATTCTGTGGTCAGGTTCAAATTATAAATCCACCTGAAATAAAAGAAGCCGTCTATGCCGCCGCCAGAAAAATTCTTGAACGATAGACTATTCTTCTACATGAATAATATATTCTTTAACATCATCATATTTATTAAAAGAAATATTAACATACTTATAAGAAATGCTATAATAATTATCAAATTGTAAATACACTCTATAATCACCTGGTGTAGAATATTTTATTTTAAATGCTGACTTATTATATACTTTCTCAGTTTTTTGAGGTACAACAAGGAATCCTTTTTTATATAAATAATATTCAGGTAAAAAATAATCAAAAACAGTTTTTCCCTGATTTATATATTTATTTCTCAACTCATAAGTATAATCCTCATTAAAAAATGGGAAATAAATAATAGAGTCGTCTTTTTCAGGAATTTCTTCTTTTACCAAAAGCTCCTGTCCAAAAGTCATTTCATAAGTATCTGGAAATGTTTCGAATATTGCTAAAAAAGCATAATGATTATCAAAAGATGTATCTGCCGTAAATTCTATTTCATCATTTACACCGACTGTTATTTCATTTTTTTCTTCACTTATACTTGGAATTGAACAGTTGATTTTTGCACTTGAACCATAATTCTCTTTATCTACTCTTGACGAATTTGAACAGCTAAAAAATAAAATACTTAAAATTAATAAACCAAAAAAATTCTTCTTCATAAAAATCTCCGTTACTCTGTGATTAAAATACTATATTCTTGATATCTGTTATTTGAATAAAGAAAAATTTTATATTCTCCAGGAGTTGAAAAACTAATTTCTACAGAAGCTTTTCTTGTATCTTTATTTACCAGCTTTGGTTTTATGCTTAATTTTTCTTTATTCAAATATGTTTTAGAAAAATATTCTTTTTGAAGTCCTGGAAGTGAATCTGATGTATTAACAGATTTTGTGATAATATGTCCATATAATTTTTCATAATCATCTGGAAATTGACTAAACACCAGTTCAAAATCTTCTTTATATTTATCATCATGAGAAACAGTAAAATCAATTTTTTGATTTACTTTAGCATGACCATAAACTATTGGGTTTATATAATAATCTTCATTTGAGCATCTAAAAGATGGTTCCATATAATAACCAGGCGTACAACTTGCCAACAAAAACATTAGACACAAAGAAAATAAAAAAACAATTTTTTTCATAAATAAAATCTCCAATACTTTTTATTTACAGTAACATTTATTTAAATATAAAAAAAGAGCAAAACTATAATTTTCAATTACAATCCTGCTCTTTCTAAATAAAAAGTTTATTCAGTAACATGAAATATAAATTCTCGTCCATAATTTTCAAAATAAAGAAAAATTTTATAATCTCCTGGGACAGAATATTTACACTTAAATAGTGTTTTTTTTGTTTTATTATCATTTTCTTTTAAATCAATTAATAATGCTTTTTTATAATAATAATAATCTGGATAATATAAAATTATTGCTCTTATTCCCTGTTTTGCATAATCATTAATTACTTTTTTTTCCTTCTCAGAATATGATAAAGAATCAGTTTCACTTAAAATATCTTTATAATATAAATAAGTAATATTACTTTCCTTTTTTGGAACTTCTAATAATTCAGTTATTTCATTCCCAAAAGTCAATTCATATGAAGTTGGAAAAATATTAAACATTACTAACAAAGACTGTCTTTTATCTTTATCTAATAAAACAGAAAAATCAATTTCTTCATTTATCTTTACATTTCCTTCAAGTTTTTCATTATCAAAATCATTATTTAAACAATCATAAATTATATTATCCTTAGTTTCTATTTCAACAGACTTATCACAACTTATAATAACGCTTAATATTAATAATATTAAAAAAATAATTTTTTTCATTTTATTCCCTCAACTCCTTACTTTGTAACTCTGATAAAAAATTCCTTTTCATCTAAATTTGAAAAAAGTAATATTTTATATTCACCTGGATTTTCAAATTTAACTTTTACTGAAGCTTTTTTAAATTTTTCATAAGATTTTAAACTAAGTATTAATGCTTTTTTTTCAAAATAATAATTAGGTATATCATAAATTGATATATCTTTTCCTTGATTCATAAATTCTCTTAATTCTTCTTCTGATGGCATATTAAATTTTGAAAAATAAAAATGATCTTCTGTATTTTCAGGAAAACTTTGTATTTCTTCAATTTGTTTTCCATATATTAATTCATAACTATTTGGAAACTGTTCAAATAACAAACATACTGTTTCATTTATATCACTGGTTAATATAAATTCAATTTCTTCATTTACTTTTGCATGTCCATAAATTATATTACCAATTTCGTAATCTTCTGTTGAACATTCCATTTCTATAAAATTAGAAATATCAATAATTCTATCCGGACACCCAGTTAATATTAAAGATAAAATTAATGTACTTAAACCTAAAATTGCTTTTTTCATAACAAATATTTTCTTTTTTCATCATAACAAATTCTTATTTATTTACAATCCTTTTTTCTTAAAATAGTACCAAAGTGTCATCATCATTTTGCTTCTTTCACAATAAAAAAATATGTACTATAATTGTATTTATGACAGATATTGGAAAATTTTTAAGTGATGTTGAAAAATTAAAAAAACATGAAAGACAGAACAATAACGGAAAGTGTGATTACAACAAAATAAAAAATGATTTACGCAATCTTTTTGAACGTTCTACTTCATGTCCTACTGATTTACCAGGTTCTATTTTTGAATACTGGGAAAACACTTACATTTTAAATAGCACAAATATTGCAGAAGAACCTACTTCAGATAACATCAACAAACTTGGTGCATTTCTTGGTTTCTTAGACAATAGTGATGAAGATCAGGATTTAATATCACAAGAAGACTGGCAGGAAATTGGTCAGCTTGTAAATTACGAAGCAGAAGATTTGCCTGTAGATATTTTACAGGATTTAATGATGATTCTTGTAAACAAAGGTGCCTATTAATCTAAAATGAATAATGATTTTTATCTTTCCTGTAATCAGTGTCCTCGTTCATGCAAAATAAATCGAACTTTAACAACCGGTTTTTGCAAAGAACGTGCCTCTCTTAAAATTGCTTTTGCAGGCCTGCATTTTGGCGAAGAACCTTTAATCACTGTAAAAGGCGGAAGCGGTACAATCTTCTTTACAGGATGTACTTTACGCTGTGCTTTCTGCCAGAACTATCAGATTAGTCAGGATGGATTAGGTAAAGAAGTTACTTCAGAAGAATTTGCACTTATATGTTTAAAACTACAAAACGCAGGTGCAGAAAATATTAATCTTGTAACTGGCAGTCATAATATTCCGCTGATTGCAGAAGGTATTAAAATTGCACAGAGTTTTGGTGTTACAGTTCCTTTCTGCTGGAATTCATCTGCATACGAATCTGTAGAAATGCTTGAACTTTTAAAAGGGCTTGTTACAATCTGGCTTCCGGATTTAAAAACTTTATCCAGTGATTTATCAGAAAAACTTTTTGCAGCGAAAGATTATCCTCAGGTTGCATCAAAAGCAATTAAATGGATGATTAAAAACAATCCTGTAAAAATCGTTAAAGAAAAAATGTATTCGGGTGTAATTATCCGTCATCTTTTTATGCCGGGCAGATTTGAAGAAACTGTTGATGTTTTAAGCTGGCTTAAAGAAAACGCAGACGGTAAAGCATGCATTTCTTTAATGAATCAATATACACCTGTTCCTTTCAAAGAAGAAAAAAATCAACTGGAAAAACGAAAGGAAGCACTTTCGGTAATCGAAAATCGTCTGGTAACTCAACAGGAAGATTCAGATATTCAGGATTTAATCGAAGCTTTCGGATTTGAATATCTTTTTTATCAGGAATTAAGCGACGATACAAGCTGGCTTCCTGATTTTAACCGCGAACAGCCATTCAGCAACAAGCTTGCTAAACCAATCTGGCATTGCAATTTTAATTTATAAATTCGTTTTCCTGTGTTATACTATAAGTATGACTAAAAATTTTTTGCGTAATAAATTAACAGGACTTTCTATTCCTCTTGGAGCTTTATATTCAAAAGAAAATCCTGTTATCGGAGAATTTGAAGATTTAATTCCCTTTTCAAAATTTTGCAAATCATCTGGAATAAAAATCATTCAGCTTTTACCTGTAAATGATACTGGTACACAAAGTTCTCCATATTCAGGTTTATCTGCATTTGCCCTTAATCCAATTTATATACGCATAAAAAATATTTCAGGATTTAACGACTTATATTCATCAGATAAAGAATTTTCGAAACTTTACGATGATTTTATCAATTCTAACAGTTACACTCTCCGTTATGATTATGACAAAATCTTAAATACAAAAATTTCTCTTTTACGATATTTTTATAATGCCACAAAAGAAACTTTTTCTTATTCAAAAGATAAAAACTTTTTGGAATGGATTAAGAAAAATGAATGGGTAAAATTTTACTCAGTTTACAAGGCACTTAAATGGAAAAATATGCAAGCAAGCTGGAAACAGTGGCCGGATGATGATAAAAACAAAACAAAAGATGACATCATAAATTTATGGGATAATGCAACACTTAAAGATGAACATCTTTTTTATGCATGGACACAGAAAATTGCAGACGAACAATTTCAAAATGCAGTTAAAGCTGTTCACGACGAAGGCATTTTACTTAAAGGCGACATGCCTATTTTAATGAACGAAGATTCCTGTGATGCATGGACTTATCCAGAATTTTTTAATCATAATTTACGGGCTGGTTCTCCAAGTGATTTTGATAATCCCGGCGGACAAAACTGGGGATTTCCGACTTACAACTGGAAAAATCTTAAAGAAGCAGATTATTCGTGGTGGAAAGACAGACTTAAAAATGCCTCAAAATATTATGATGCATATCGTCTTGATCATATTCTCGGATTTTTCAGAATATGGGCTATTCCCCAAGATGATTGTAATGCTTTGAACGGACACACAGAACCTTATTCATTCATAAAAAAAGAAGAACTTTACGAAGCAGGCTTTGATGATGACAGAATCAGATGGTTAAGCCAGAGTCATATTCCGACAAGTGCTTTTAAGGAATTCTTAAGTGATTTAGAAAAATGTCACGAAATTTTAAATCTGTTCTGTACACAAATAAATCAGGAAGAACTGTGGCTTTTCAAAAAAACAGTAAAAGGAAGCCTGTTTTTCTGGGATACAGATTTAAGCGAATATGCCGACGAAGAAACTGGAAATAAAATTAAGGCAAAATTAGTTGAATACTGGTCGAACAGAACTTTGCTTGAAATCACAAAAAACAAGTTCGTTCCGCTTTGGACTTACACCTCTTCTACTTCATGGCAGAGCCTTTCGGAAACTGAAAAAAAATTCCTTACAGACTTGTTTACAAAATTAAACGAAAAAAACGAAAAACTCTGGCAGAAACAGGCAGACGATATTTTTACTAACATCACTTCTGAAATAGAAATGATTCCTTGTGGCGAAGATTTAGGCGTCGGTATTGATTGTGTTCCTTCTACAATGAAAAAACACAACATTTTAGGATTACAGGTTGTTCGCTGGACAAGAAAATGGTCTGAACCTGAACAGCCATATATAGATTTTAAAGAATATCGTCCTCTTTCGGTAACTACTACTTCTGTTCACGATTCCAGTACAATCAGAGAATGGTACGAATCAGAAAACAAAGATAAAGAATTTACAGAAGAAACTGCATTTGAACTTCTTAAAAAATGTTCACAATCAGCAAGTATCTGGTACATTAATCCGATTCAAGATTATTTATATATGAATAAAAAGTACTGGCTTAAAGATGCAAAAGATGAACGTATTAATATTCCCGGTACTGTTACAAAATTCAACTGGACATACAGACTCCCTGTATCAATAGAAGATTTAAACATGGATAAAAAATTAATAGAAAAGATTTCACAAATTTCAACAGATTTTGTTTCTTACAACGAATTTCACATCAGCAGAAATGTAAGAGATTTATGTGATTTTAACAAAGGACTTTTTGCTTCAAGCGGAAATGTAGTTTTTGCAAACATCAAGAATGTTCGCGATTTCCAGCTGCTTTATAATAATTACATCGAAACTGTAACAAAAGACGAAACTAAAAAAGTAAGTGCCGGTCAATTAAATGCGATGGGACTTATAGACGAAATCCTTCATCATGTCTGCATGTTATATCGTAAAAATGTAAGTGCAGATTTTTTCAAAGAGTTACTTTTACAGTTGAACAATGAATTTACAGCCGAACAGGTCGATTCTTTACTTTTAAATTTTATTCAGGAATTCCCACCAGTCGAAGTTTACAAAGAAAAATGCACTGCCCAAGAATATCTTGAAAGAACTGCAGTAGAAAAAGAAACAAATCAAACAAGAACAAACCGCGAACAGACTTTAGAAGAAATGATTCTGCTTTATCTTGCAAACGAAAATCCGGCATTTAAACCTTTTCTTCTATTATTTAGTGATAAAAACCTTTCTAAAAACAAGCTTTATACTAAGGCTAAGAAATTTATCGGTGAATATGCGAAAACAAAACCTTCTTTCGGTCCGTTTAATCACGATTTAATTAATCTTTTAAAAGAACCACAGGTTTTTGCTCCAGACAGTTTACGCGGCCAGCTTGAATATATTCAAAAATACTGGGATGAATTTTTAGGTGAATGGCTTAAACGTATTTTGCAGGGCATAGATACAATCAGCGAAGAAGAAAAAGCAATGTGGCATGGTTTTGGAGGAGGCAATCTTCCAGATATGCAGGCTTACTCTTTCGAAAATCTGATGAATGAATACGAAAGATTCAGTCCGGATAAAGACTGGATGCCAAACGTTATTTTAATTGCAAAAACAGTTTTAGTATGGCTCGATCAGCTTACAAAACAATACGGCTACCCGATTACAAGATTAGACCAGATTCCAGATGCCGAACTTGATACTATACGCGACCAGGGATTTACAGGTTTATGGCTCATCGGTTTATGGGAAAGAAGTAAGGCAAGTAAAAGAATTAAACAGATTTGTGGAAATCCAGAAGCAGCAGCAAGTGCTTATTCACTTTTTGATTATAACATTGCACAGAATATCGGCGGATGGGACGCTCTTGCAAATTTACGACAGCGTTTATGGCAGCGAGGAATTCGTCTTGCTTCTGATATGGTTCCAAATCATACTGGAATGGATGGAGACTGGGTAATAAACAGACCAGATTTATTTATACAGCGACGTGACTGTCCGTTCCCACATTACTCTTTTAACGGCGAAAATCTTTCTCAGGACGGACGCATTTCTCTTTATCTGGAAGACCATTATTACAGTAAAAATGACTGTTCTGTAGTTTTTAAACGTGTTGATAATCAAACTGGTGATACAAGATATATTTATCATGGAAATGATGGAACTGGTTTACCTTGGAATGATACTGCACAGATTGATTTTCTAAATCCAGAAGCACGCGAAGCAGTTATGCAGGAAATTTTACACGTTGCACAGAATTTCCCAATCATCCGTTTTGATGCTGCAATGGTTCTTGCTAAAAAATCAATCCGTCGTTTGTGGTACCCCGAACCAGGTCATGGTGGAGATATTGCAACACGTTCAGAAACAGGTTTGAACACACAGCAGTTCAACGATGCAATTCCAAATGAATTCTGGAGAGAAGTTGTAGACCGTTGTGCAAACGAAATGCCTGACACTCTTTTACTCGCAGAAGCTTTCTGGATGATGGAAGGATATTTTACACGTACACTCGGAATGCATCGTGTTTACAATTCAGCATTCATGAACATGCTCAAGAAAGAAGAAAACCAGAAGTACAGAGACACAGTTAAGAATACAATTAAATTTGATCCTCAGGTTTTAAAACGATTTGTTAACTTTATGAACAACCCAGACGAAGAAACTGCAGTTGCTCAGTTTGGAAAAGGTGACAAATATTTTGGTGTATGTACATTAATGTCTACAATGCCTGGCTTACCAATGTTTGGTCACGGACAGCTTGAAGGTTTTGAAGAAAAATATGGAATGGAATACACAAAGGCATACAAGAACGAGTCTCCTGACGAACAGCTTCTTGAACGCCACAGAAAAGACATATTCCCACTTCTTAAAAAACGCTATCTGTTTGCAGGAGTAGAAAATTTCTTATTCTATGACGTATGGAATAATGGAGTAGTAAACGAA
>CALAUH010000306.1 GCA_937892225.1 uncultured Treponema sp. | reverse complement strand
ATTGATGAGGAACCTGTTCCATATTCAAAGGATTAGTCGTTTTAAGACGAGGAGGTAAGCCTATGTTTTTATTGAACATATTTAGGGATTTTTGGAAAGCATTAGGTATATTACTAATTTTGTTGTTTGTCGGTAGTTTTATTACTTTGTTGAAACCCACGGAAGAAGATAAATATTTAGATCAGCAGATGAAAATGTATCCGTTAGGATTTCATGGTTATGATGAAAATAACGAAAAAGTAATTATGAAGGTTGATATGAAATCTAAGCTTTCATTGTCTACAGATAATAAAACTTGTAAGTACACTATGAAAAATGCGTTGTATAAAAACAATGATAAAAAACTATTTGGTTGTGAAATCTTAATTGAGCAAAATGGAATACAAAATAGTGTAATAGTGTATATAGATGATGAAAAAATTTCTGATTTTAGTTCAATTAGATATGAACCTTCTGAAGATAAGGATTTGATTTATCAAGTTGTACATAAAGTTGTAAAAAAGAAACAGTATGAAAAAATACATATGGTTTTGTAGGAGGCCTATATGAGTGAAAAATATACAGAAACTTTACAAGAATTTATTGAACGTTATCCAGGCTTAGTATTTATCAGAACTAAAAAAGAGATTCATACAGCTGAAGAAGTTGATGCAAATATTATCTGGGAAGAAGATACATTACCTCTCATAAGGGGACAGACTTCTGTTATTCCAATTTCTGAAACTAAGTATCCAAGATGTCTTAAAGAAGGTACTGCAACAGGATGTGGAATGTGGGCAATTTACCTTTGTGAAAAAAATGGGTGGGAAATATCACAGGCAATGATTTATGAAATATTGAATCATCAGGAAGAAAACTTAGCATGGGAAGAAGAACAGAAAGTTTCTTCTATATAAATACTTAAACAACAATAGGAGTACATTATGAAAAGAGTATTAAAATTATTAACAACAATTACAATGGCAGCCGTTTTATTTACAGCTTGTCAGAATCCAGCAGGTGGAGACAGTGGAAAAGGTCCTGAAAAAACTCCAGAGGATAACAAAGAATATACAATCAGCTTTGATTTGAATATTCCAAAGGATACTTCTGATTACTGGTATGGATGTAATAACAATACTGTTCCAGAAAGTCAGAAAGGTAAAAAGGATGCTGAAATTACGCTTCCAAATAGTTCATGTAAATATACAAAATATACAGAACCAGAGAATAAGATTATTGCAGATTATACATTCTTAAAATGGAATACAAAAGCTGATGGAAGTGGAGATAATCTTTTACCTGGTTGTATATACATAATTCAGGGAGATGCAACTTTATATGCAGTTTATGAAGAAAAACTGAATGGTTCTGGAAGTCCTTCTGGAGACTATATTGATATGAGCATTACATCTGAATACGAAATGGAAATTGGAGATACAGTTCAACTTTATTGCGAAGGACAGGACGAATACTTTATTGAAGATGGAACAGAGGTTATTTCGATTGATGCTGACAATGTGATGGAAGCAATAGGCGCCGGAACTGCAACAGTAAAAGTAACAATAAAAGATTCTATTCAGTCATACAGAATGATTGTAACTGTAAAGAGTGGAACACCGGGAAACAGAGATTTATCTTTAGCTGGAAAATGGGTGGACGGTGAGAATTACTTACAGTTCAATTTAGATGGAACAGGATATCTCAAATATGAAGATACACTTGATATATCATGTAATTGGTCAACATATACTGGCGGCGGTAAAAACTGGGTCAAGATTACCAACGCTGCAGAAGGTACAAATAAGGATTATGCTTATACAATTTCTGGGTCAACATTGAAAGTTGAGGGAAGAATGGCGTTCAAGATGCCATCTACAACAACTTGGACTAAGGAATAAAAAGATGGAGGTGGATTATGAGAAAAATACGCAACTTTCTTCTATATATAACAGTCTTTTTGAGTACTATTTCTTGTGCTTCTGCAAAAGGATTATTTTCATCAGAATATTCAGTTAAGTTTGATAAGACCTTGGATGAAGTAAAGCTTTCTGCAGAAGATATGGAAAAGTCAAAAACATATCAAAAGAGTTTTTCTGCAAAAGATAAAATGGGTAACTATCATAATGTAATAATTTATGATGACAATTACATGAAAATAGATAACGTATTTTATGCTTATAAATTTCGAAACTTGATGTATTACAGCCTTACACTAAACGTAATGGGTGATATTAAAAGTGTGGATGGATTTGAAAAAGTCTGGGGATTGCAAGGTTATGCAACTGCTGTAAATAATCCTGAAACAACTATAAGTTTCATTATTTGCAAGGATATGTACCCAATCAAAGGTTTTTCGAGCATGTATGAAGCTTCAAAGATAAGCGGAGTTTATTTTACTGGATTAAATAAAAATGAGGGGTATATTGATGACTTTGGCTGCTGGCAAAGTTATGAGTGGAAAGATTATTATGAGACTATCTTTAATACAATGAATAAAGATGTTAAGAAAAAGATGTTTATTGGAATAGGGATAGAGAAGTAGAAATTGAATCCGTCAGTTTAGGGCTGGCGGATTTTTTTTATTACTTGTAGAGTTCGTTTACAGTTGTTTTCAATTCTTCATACATCTGCATTCCTTCGAGAGGGGAAAGGGCTTTTACAATGCTTTTATAATACCAGCCTTGAAGTTCAGGTGTAGATTCTTTATTAAAACGTTCAAATAGAGCATCGCCAATCTGTTTATAGTCATAAAGCTGGGCCTTGCAGTTTGAAAGTTTATCAGCACAACAAACCTGCATTGCTTCAATAGAATCATTTGTAAGAGCATCGATAGTATGTTGTTTACGTTCCTGCCATGTCTTAGACTTATCCTCAGATTCAGAGTTTACAAGTTCAAGAACTTCTTTTCCAAATTTTGTTTCTATTTCTTCAGGAGTTGTTTCAGTATCTTCCAGGGTATCATGTAACAGACCGGCAATCTGTACTGTTGCAGAGCAGTTATTGTTTCTTAAAATCTGCCATACTTCCATAGGATGAACGATGTAAGGAAGTCCAGAACCTTTTCTTTTTTGTCCGATAGAACCATCTTTGTTAATTACAGCAGCATGTTTTTCAGTTGCAAATTTAATAGCTTCAGCAATTAATTTGTTATCTTCATTGTACTGTTCTATTGAAATCATTTCTTCCTCCTGACTCTTAATTATACCACATTAAAGTGACACTGAATGACTTCGAGATAATAATAGAATTTTTTACTAGGAAAAGCATTCAACCATGAGTTGAATGAAAAAAAGTGAGAAATGAAATAAATTTTTAGTAACAGAGGATGTGAAATGATTAATGAGCTGAGTTTTGATTATGAGATAAATAAATGGGCTGATGGAACAGAAGATTATAATTTCATATACAGAATAGACGGAAAAAAACTTATTTATGATGGTTATATACCAGTGAGATTTTATCAAATTGTAAATGAGGACTTTTTAGATTATGTGTATTTATGTGTTTGCTCTTGTGGTAATGAAGGATGTGGAAGTGTAATTGCAAAAGTAAAAGTTGAAAGGTCTATTGTAAAATGGGAATGCTATCGGTTATATGATGAAGAAAATATTTTGCAAGTTTTTTATTTCGATAAAAATAAGTATTTAAAAATAGTTGCAGAAGTGAAAAAACTTGCTCAAAAAGCAAAAAGAATAATAGAAAACAGAAAATAAAATATTCGCCTGTCAGTTGAAAAAAATATTTTGGTGACGTTCTATGACACCTTGATGTTTTATAATGTAATTGTAACGCTGAGAAAAGGAGGTTCAATATGGAAAATATAGACGAATTAAAACGGGAAACTCTTAAGGCAATGATAAAGGAAGAATGGGATGCAGAAAATGCAGAACTAGGAAAGAACAAAGAAACCGTTTATCTTAAAAAAGAACCAACTGCTATTGCAATGCGTATTTTCAAAGAGAATGAGGATTATGAGACTCAGGTAATGCGTGAGTGTGAAGCATTTTTTACTAAATATAACTCATATCCAAATGCTATTGTATTAAATCCAGTTACTTTTGAGCGTTGGTATGGTGTTGCGCAAAATTCAGCTCTAGACACTGTAGTAGATGATTATCTTGAATCAATGACCTTTGCTGATATCAAAAAAGCAGAAAAAGAAAGTGAAGAGTGTATATGTGAATTTAAATGTTCAGATGATCATAAAGCGACATTATTTGCAACTCCAAAATATGAAATATACATCATAGAAAATTCAGAATATCAGGATGGAGTCTATCAGCTTTTTAATGGATATTCACCTCAACTTGAAGGTGGAAAGTTCACATATCCATTGATTGATATGGAAGCAACAGGAAAGAAAATAAGAGAGATAATGGACGAGCAGGGCATAACACCAACTGAAGTTCAAAATGTATGTGGACTTGGTTCTCTACAGGCAGTTTATAAATGGTTTGGAGGAAAATCTGTTCCCAGCATTGATAATCTTGGAATCTTAAGTAATCTGCTGAATACTCCAATTGATGATTTAGTAGTGTTTAAGAATAGAGAGGAATAGACATGAAAGTAGGTAAGGTAACAGTAAAGATAAAGAAGACGTCCTCAGAAATAGCAGAAATTGATTTCAGAAAAAATGGAAAATCATTTTTCTGTATGGATTTCAAATTTGATGAAGTAATTGCCAGACAATATGTTTCTAAATTGGAAGAAAACCTTACGGCTCCACGTGGTCTCTGTTCTGCAATATTCTTAATGCATCCTGATGGAGACAGAATTACTGTAGAAATCGCCAGTCGTGAAAGAGATTTTGAATATGTTAATGTTCAAGAACCATGGACATTAGACTCAAAGTATATTGCACATTTTACAATAACATATCCAGTAAACGAAGGTGCACAGATTGTAAGCAGATATGTAGACAGACTTGTTTATAAAAAAGAGATTATTGAAGAATTGTATAACGGGATTGTTGCTATAGAACCTTCTGCTAAATCAGAATTAGTAGAATCGATTCTTGCAAATGGAGACTTAGATTCATTCTATGAGAGAATTGCATAAAGGAGGTTTAAGAATGAAAAAAATTGAATTTAATTGTGATGAGCCAATGGAAAGAAATTGCGAGTTTGATGGAGAAACTTATGCAATTCAGAATGGAAATATCTTCAAATTAGAAGGTGACAAATATGTTTATACCGAAGAAGTAACTGCAGAACAGCTGGAAATATATGGTGAAGATTTTGTAGAAAAGCCTACTATTTTTGAAATGAAAATTCTGGAGATAAAAGAAAAGGATAATGGTATGGCTTTAATCACTGCAGAAGATGGAAGTGGTATGAAGCTTACTTTCGTTGATAAAATATATTCTTCTCGCAACGAAAACTATGAAATTGGAAAGGTTGGAAAGTATTATTTATTTGCTAATGTTTCAAACGCTGAAGTTGCAGAAGATTATGCAAAAGGAATTTGCCTTACTGGAAAAGATGCAGATAAATGGTTTGAATGGACTGGTGATGATGCGTATGTAGGAATTGTTGATGAAGCCTGGACAGATTTACCAGAAGTAACAAAGTATTCCGAAGCCGAAGATTTTGCAGATACTGGAAAATATAATTTCTATGGTTTTGTAAACGAACCAGGATTTGTAAGTTTCGATGAAACTCCTGCTTATGGAGAAGATGGAGAATTAATTTCGGATGGATTTAAATTATGTCTTCCAAATCAGTTTGACAGAGTTGAACCTAAATATGTAATGGCAGACTTTGATACAGGTAAATTTCCAGAACGAATCTTTAAGGATTTAACAGAAGATAAAGATACAGATTTTTCAGAAGGTGGCTGGGTAATTAAAGGAACAGTATTTTTCTCAGTCTATGAAGGAGATGATGAATGGTGGCAGGAACGTTTTCAAGAAGATGAAGTTACTAAAAAGTATGGTCAGAATTATGGCGTATCATATGAAGATAAAATGTCTGAATATGATGATGATGAAGATTAACGGTTAATTCTATTAAAACCGTGGTAAAATATTATTAAGAGAGGAGCTTTTTTATGACAGAATCAGATCCAATGAAATTATCTTTTTATGAACTTGATGGAAAAAGATATTTTATTTGTGATGGAGAAGTATACACAAATGATGAAACTGGGGCTCGAGTTAGAGTCGATATGCTTCCTAGTTCAATTCAATTGTATGGAAAATGTACAGACGCTTCTCTGTTTGAATTACTTATTACTGATGTAAAAGAAATTGGAAATAATCAGGCATTGATTACAGCAGAAGATGGGGCAGATTTGAACTTTTCTTTTGTGGAAAAAGATTTTTCTAAAAATAAAGATAAATACACTGTCGGTAAAAAAGGTATTTATGAAATTGTCGCAGAACTTGAATCTGTTGTTGTTCCAGAAGATTGTAATGATGGCGTAGCCTTAGAAGGAGAAGATGCTAAAAAGTTCTTTGCATGGGTAGGGGATGAAGTAGAAGAAAATGCAGTTGCCAGTGTAGGTTTTGATGATGTGGGTGTTTATCATCCGTGTGAAGATTTTGCACAGACAGGAAGATATAACTTTTATGGCATTGCTACTAGACCATCATGTTTATCAGTATCAGAAGAAATAGACGAACCTGATCCTGAAAAGAACAGTGGTTTTACAATTTCTTTGATGAATCAGTTTAATAAAGAAGAGCCAAGATTTATCGAAGCTTCTTTTGAATACCCAAATTATCATAATGGTGCTATTGAAGAAGGATGGGCTGTAAAGGCTGTACTCAGGTTAATAGGTTTACATGGAATTACAAACAATGTTTACGAGTATGGAAATAACAGAACAGTTTGCCCTGAAGAAAAAGGTTTGTTTGAACATGATGATGACGAGTATTATGAAGATGAAGACGGAAATCGCTGGTTAGAAGATGATGATGAAGATTAATTAAGAGAGGATATATATGAACTTATTCAAAATTGCATTCAAAGTAGTAAGAAATAATTCAAAGGTAATCTATAAAGGATTCGGCTTTAAGCATTTAAGTGATGCGACTCAGTATTATGTGCATCCAGATAATCAGTCTTATAAAGGGACTACAACACTATGCCAGCCAATTGGAGAAGCTGTAATTCTTTTTTCAAGTATGCTTTCTTCTATTATAAATGCAGATAAAGGAAATCCAATTGGAGATTATTGGGTAAGTTCAACTAAGGATGAGTTTTTTCTTGAAGTAAACATTCCTGATGATTATAGAGAAAACAAAGTACTTGAACCAGAAATCTTTTCTTATAAAGCTTACTTGAAAGGAGAAAATCTTACAGTAGGTGCATATGATAAAGACGGAAAACTTCTTGATGGAAATATGGAACACATTCATCTTCTTTATAAACTTCTTCCATCTTTCTGTATTCTTATAGCACGCGAAATGGAACGGGTTAATCAGTACCGTGATATTATGGAAAAATTCCTTGATACACCTGAGCCAGATACATTTGTAAATCTGAATGAAGATCTTTATCAGATGCATAAATCAGATGATTATAATTTGAGCTATGGTGAAGTTCCAGAAATAAATAAAGAAGATTTTACATGTTTTTCTTCGACATATGAAACTATTAGAGAAAATAAACTTGCCCTCGCTAAAAATGATTCCATAGAGATTAAACGGTTTGATTCTTCAGAATTCTCTGATGAACAGAACAGTTTGATTCCACAGCTTACAAAAGAATTTGTTTTACCAAATAAGCTTAATTCAGTTTGTAATGCCATTCAGACAGGAGATGTCCGTTCAACACTTTTCCATGGACCTGCAGGAACTGGAAAGACAATCAGTTGTAAACTTGTATGTCAGGCAATTGGGCTTCCTATTATGGAAACAATAAACTGTACAGAAAATCTTGATGAATTTGTATTGGGTAAGTTCATTCCTCAGGATGATAAAATTATTTTCAAAGAAAGTTATGTAACTAAAGCAATCCGCGAAGGTGGAGCTGTTGTATTTGAAGAGATAAACTTTGCAAAACCTCAGTATCTGGCCTTCTTGAATTCTTTACTTGATGATAACGGATTTGTTCGTCTTGATGACGGAACTGTTGTTAAACGCCACAAAAACTTCCGTTTCTTTGCAACAATGAACCTTGGATATTTTGGTACAAAGGAATTGAATCAGGCTTTATATAATCGTTTTAATGCAATTATCGAAGTGGCCGCTTTAAGTGATGAAGCAATCGAAAGAATGCTTGTTGCCAGAGTTCCAGAATGTAAGACGGTAGTCAGTAAAATAATTGCTGTTTATCACAAGCTTCAGAAAAAAATTGAAGCAGAAGAGTTGGATGTAGTTATTTCTCCTCGTAATCTTGAAAACTGGGCAAAGCTTGCTAAATATGAAGGATATATGGCTGCTGCAGAAAAGGCCATTATTCCAATTGCAAAATGTGACAGAGTTCTTGAACAGACAATTAGAGGAATTTTGATGCTGTATAAATGGAGCTGATTTTATTATATGGATGAATTAACAAAGAAATTAAAAATGTATTCTGAACTCATTAATCCAAACACTTTTCTCAGAATAGAAGAGAGACCTTATGATTCTTATTATTATGAACAATTTTATGAAACAAAAGATAAATCATCTTTTTCGGAGAAATATTGGACTAAGGAATTTGAGAATAATCTAGTTGAGTTAATTCAATATTGCGGAATATTCTGGGATTCCTATGCATTTGAACTTTTTGACTCTTTTTATTCTAAATATGCAGTTGAATATTATGCAGAAAAATATATAAATTCTTCTTCTAAAACTATAAAAGAGTATTTTTCTTTAAATCCACAAGAAATCTTTTATCCAAAATTTGAAAATTATCCTAAAACATGGAAAAGTGTTTTCAGAGAATTACCTCCAAACCCAGAAAAAGTATCAACTGCTTATTTTTATGATTTATCACAATTTTTAATGAATAAAGGAATTGAATTATTAAAATCTGGGAAAGCTATAGAAACAAATAGAATAAGAATTAGTAAAGCAACAGATATACAGTTTGCCGATTCTGGTTCTGGAAATAGTACGAGTTTTTATAATAGAACAATAAAATTATGGGATAAACAAAATTTCCAGATACATTTTTCAAGGGAAGACTTTGATCCATATAAAAGAATTGGAACTGAAGATGATGTTAAGAACTCTATTCCATATTTGCGTGATTTACTTGAATATTTAATGTTTATTCCTAAAGAAAAAGGAACTCCATATGATATTTATCAAGCCATTGGAATAGAAAGATATTCTGATTTCGTAAGAATAGCAAAGAATTGTTTTTGGCCAGAACATTATTCAAGCATATATGGAAATTGGTTATCTGCAATAAAAGAAACTGGTTTTTTAGGAGATGATCCATTAATTAAAGGATTCTATGGATATAGAACTCTTGCTAAAGATGGTCATATTTGTAATAGTTTGGCTGAGAAGATTATTGATGATTGGCTTTTTATTCATAAGATTTCACATGAGAAAGAGCCTCAATATCCTAAAGTTGTTACTGATTTTGTGAAGAAGAAGATAAGAGCTGATTGGAAAATAGATGACATTTATATTGAGTATTTTGGATTGCAAACAAATTCTGAGTATTCAAAAAAAACCGATTTGAAAATAATGGCATGTAATTTATTTAATATTAAATTAATTAAATTATTTCCTGGAGATGAATATAAATTAGAGACTATTTTTTCTGATTATCTAGGAGTTGAATTTTGAAACCTAATGAAGATATAGAAGAAGATATATTCAAAGCAATCCTCGATAAATTTCAGTGTGAAAGAAACCGTGCTGTAGAAGAATCATTTGCAAGGGCATTTTCAGAAACAGATGAAACACGTCTTTTTTTCATAAATGAAGATAAAGCATATACTGACGGGAAAAATATAATTGTTGATCCAGCGTTTCATGATATTTACAGAGATGAAGAATGTATTAAAAAGACAGAAGACCTTTTACAATGGCCAGGGCTTGTAAGTGCGACTCCATGGAACGCTTTGAAGATGGTTACCCGCGGGCTTACACTCCATGAATGTTTGCATCTTCTTTATACAGATATGCCTGGAAGACAATTTAAAGATCCAGATTTTTTTGAAACAGAAGAAGATGGTGTAAAGAAAACTCATAAAAATGAACTTAAAGCCATTTCTAATATTTCAAATATAATTGAAGATGTTTATATCGAAGCAGTTGGTGCTTCCGTTTATGATAATATTGCTATCTATCTGATGTTTGTAAGAGTAGCAATGTCTCTTTCAAAAAAGAAAGTAGAAAGTACTGCCGATGAAAAATTTAAGGTAGTACAGCCTGATGAATTAAAAGACTATAAACCTCCTGTAGAACCAGAAAAAGATGAGGTTGAAATTGAACTTTCTGAGGAACAGAAAAAGCTTTTTGAGGAATACCTTAAGTTTATAGAGATACAGAAAAAGACTCAGCTACTCATTGATTATATGGATTACATGGCTGGATTTCTTCTATTTCCAATGTTTGAATATGAAAAACCGGATGATGAAATTTCAGAATATATAGAAAAGACAAAGCAACTTTTTCTTGATGGTTCTATTCAGGAGAGTCCTGAAAAACGTTATGACTATTGCAAACAGATTTTCGAAATAATAAAGCCGTTGATTCCAAAGGATGAAGAAGTTGAATTAAGTTCGAATCTTCTTCCAGATTCTGTTGGAGGCCAGGAAAGTCATGGTGAAAATCAAAACTCAATTGGTGGAAAAGAACATAAGGGAAGAAGTCAGGCAGTAACAACAAGATTATTTGCAAACCTGGACGGCACAAAAAAAGAAAATCCAAATACCGATGTTCCTGCATTAATTGCAGCAGTAAAAGATTTTGAATCTGAAGAAGAATCTGCTGATGAAATAATTTCATACAAAGGCTATAAAGTTGAACTTTCTGCCAACAGTGTAGGGGCAAGTGCTGTTCATAAAGACATAAAGATAAACGAAAATCATCCAAAAATAAATCTGAATTTAAGACAAGCTTATCAGAATATCTATGATAAATATCATCTGAATATAAATTCTTATAACTCAAGATTTTTGCAGCTTTTAAAAGCTCAGGTTCCTGTAAGGGAAAATCGTTTTATGTTTGGTTCTGCAATTGATTCAAAACGTATGGGAGATGTAAAGAAACGATTCTGGATTCGAAACCAAAAAGGAAGTGAAATCCCGGATATGTCTGTCCTTCTTTTGATAGATGGTAGTGGTTCTATGTGGGGAGAACGCAGAAATTCTGCAATGGTTTCAAGCGTAATATTACATGAAGTTTTGAAGAAACAGGGAATTGAACATGCTATTGTAGAACACAGAGGCTACTTCGATGAACCTGAGATT
>CALAUH010000305.1 GCA_937892225.1 uncultured Treponema sp. | reverse complement strand
CTTTTACAACACGAGGATCAGTTGTCAAAATACCGTCAACATCTTTCCAAGTCTGAACTTCTTCGGCACGCATAGCAGCACCTATCATAGTTGCAGTAAGGTCAGAACCACCGCGGCCCAAAGTTGTAATATTTCCTTTTTTATCTTTTGCAATAAAACCAGTTACAATTGGAATTGAATTAGAAGCGCCGTTTTTATATGCATTCAAATATGACGGAATAGTTTCCCATACTTCATCTAAAAGTTCTGCAGACATAAAATTACTGTCACTTACAAAACCAATATCCCATGAATCATAGAATTGTGCAGGAATGCCTTCTGATTCAAGATAAGCAGCCATCATTCGAACAGACATTCTTTCACCAAAAGAAACAAGATAATCTCTTGAACGTTTACTGATTTCCTTTAACATTGAAATACCAGTCAAAAGCTGCTGTAATTCAGTTAAAAGAGCTTCAATAGTTTCAATTTTAATTCCAAGTTCTTTTGCAGTATCTTCGTGTAACTGGGCAACGCCTTTTACATCAACAATACCTTCTACAGCTTTATCTGCTGCTTCTAACAAATGATCTGTTGTGTCTCCCATTGCCGATAAAACTACTACAGGTCTTTCTTCTTTATATGCTTTTATAATAGATGCAACGTGTTTAATTCTTTCTGCATTAGCTACAGATGAACCGCCAAATTTCATTACAATCATGAGTCACACTCCTATGATATTATAGACAGTTTCATTATATAAAATTGCATAAGATTAGTCATTAGATTTACTTCACTTTTCTAATTACTTCGTTTATAATAAAGTAATGTATTCAAGAGAATTTACAAAGCCACCCGTAAAAATAGTTCAGAACGGAAAGGCAAAATTTGGTACTTACAATGATATTTCTCCTAAAATAGATATAAAAGGAATGCGTGCTCCTTATGCAGGAATACCTCTTCCTGTTTTTCTATCAAAATTAAGAATTAAAAGCCGTTTAAATTATCTTTTTTCTCTTGAAAACGTAATCGGATTAGTTGAATTTTATGATTTTAAACTTTTCGGTCTTGCAGAAATAATTTTCTGGAATAAAGAATCGGGAAGAAAATATGTCTATCATACAATTACATCTACAAGAAAAAGAATCATACCTAAAAATACAAATAATGGAATCTGTGCAAGTTATAGAAAAAGCCGTTATATAAAAGTTTCATGGGGAAGACAACACAAACATCTTGCAATGAAATTTAACGTTAAAGGAGACAATGCACGTCCAAATGCAAAAGGATATATTTTTTCTCCAATGAATTCTCAGATGCACACAGATTTACTTTTTGTAAATCCATCTCCGACACAATCACGATGTTCTGCAACATGGTTTACAACAATGAAGATGCAGGGAAATATTTTTATTGATAATGAAAAACTTGATGCCAGCGAAGGTCTTGCAGCAATGATATTAAACAGAACTTACTTCAAGCTTTCAACACTTTTTACTCTTGCATGGGGCATTGGAACAATAAACAATAAAAACATTATTTTTCAGCTTAAAAACTCAAACTTAGACGCAGCTGATTCAGACAAATATAACGATAATGTTCTGGTTGTAGACGGAAAACCAACTGCACTGCCATCAGTTTTAATGACACATCCTTTTGGAATAAACAAAAACTGGATTATTCAAGACACAGAAAGCATGGTTGATTTAACTTTTACACCAATATCATTAAATAGGAGAATATTAAATATCATTGCATTACGCACAGATTATTCTATAATTTATGGTACATTTGAAGGTGTTTTATTAACATCTGATGGTGAAAAAATAATACTTAAAAACTTCCCTGGAATTTTAGATAGAAATTCCCTTAGATTATAAAAAAAAGTTAATAGAAGAGGTTGATTATGAGTGATGAAATTAACAAAACAGCAAACTGGGAACCTGGAACTTTAGATAAAACCAGAAAAAACATTGGAAACATTGATTCTCAAGAAGCAGCCGCAATGGCCAAAAAACTTGGCGGAGAAGTTATGTATGAACGTTCATCAACTGGTGGAAGCGGACAGCACAGTAACAGTGGAAGAATTGTTCGAAATGTAACTCCTTCATCATCTTCTTCAACACCTAAACCAGTTATTACTGCACCCAAAAAACATTACCGGGAAGAACTTCCAAACATTTCTAAAAAACTCAACAGTCAGTTCGATAAACTGATGATGTCTCCAGAATATAAAATTAAACCAAATTACGGAATCTTTAATTTTATACGTTCATTACAAAAAAACGGAACCGAAAGAATCAATTATGATTTTTATGATTACACAATAAAAAAAGCAATTGAACATATGGAAGCTTTTATTACAGTAACTAAAACCCTGATTCAAATTGCACCTGCAACATATAAATCAAAAATCGTAAACGGTCCTGAACCAAAATTTAAATTTTTAAGAATGATTGCAGCATGGACATTAGCACCAATAAAAAATGAATATTACGCACTTAAAAATGTTGCACAACCAATGCTTTTATGTGATTTAACACAGATTGTAAGATTAATTTATAAACCATTAATCACAGTTTATTACTATGGAACAAACAAAATTCCAAAACTCATAAAAGAAATTTATAATGATGAAATCAATTATCCTGATGCACCAAAAGACAAACTTTCTATAATGGCAAAACAGGCAATTACAGAATGGCTTTATATTGATACAGAAATCATTAAAAAACTCTATCCTGCTTTAATGAGAATGTGTTCAGATACTTTTGAAACATTCCCGGAAATATTCAACAACAAAGTTGCAGAAATTTTAAAATTTACAGAATTACAC
Source organism: uncultured Treponema sp. (assembly GCA_937892225.1). Classification (GTDB taxonomy): domain Bacteria; phylum Spirochaetota; class Spirochaetia; order Treponematales; family Treponemataceae; genus Treponema_D. Next base: position 1,885 of record CALAUH010000305.1, on the reverse strand, counting down.
AAATTCGATCTTTTACTTCCTGAAAAACCAAAAGAGCAGGAAAAGAAAGTTGAAGAAAAACCAAAAAATACAATTCCACAAAAAGGCGTAAAAGATTCATCTGTAGTAACAGGATTAAAACTTTTAAATCAAATGTTTCCACAAGCTGGTTTTGATAAAATTGACGAACATCCAGATTTTTATCCTTATTTCCAGCCATTATATAAATTCGCAGACGGATTCAATGTTCTTTCACCAGGAAATCCAATACAGACAGTTGTCATTCTTCAAAGAATTATAGAAGACTGTTTCCAGGGCTGTAGAAACATGAAGTTTGCAAAAAACGACGGTTCAAAACAAAGTTCAGATTCAATCCAGGATATTTTGGATGAATGGTCTGCATATAGAGAAGATACATTTGAACGACTATACTGCGAACCATTATGCAATCTGACAAATTCAGTTTATTCACAGGCAGACTTTACAAAATCAATGATTGGTAAAAAAACACTTACTTCACTTTTATGGCAGACAAATTATCACTTTTTACCACATTTCAAATTTGACCAACTGTTACTTGAACGACCTACAGATGAAAGTAAATACAGACCAATGTTCCACAGAACAGATTTTGCACGAAAATATCTCACAGTTGTTGTAAACCAATGCGATCAGGTAGCGGCATCTAAAGGAACTGTTCCTCTGCTTGAAAATCCATGGGAACATTATAAATTTGATATTCAAAATGAAGTTTCTAAACGCCTTGATGTTCTTCTTGGCGGTCAGAATAAAACTGCAAATACAAATGCAACAAATGCAAATCTTCTTAAATATACACTCTGCTTTGTTTCAGTTTTAGACTGGTGGGTAAACAATCCGGGAAGCCCTGCATATGCAAACGACCCTATGGAAATTTATAGAATTTCTACAAGTGATGGAAAACCTTTATTCTCTGTTCCAGAAAGAAATGATCAGAACAGTCTGTTTGCAGAAGCAATAAAAGCAAACTATCAGAAGAAAGCAAAATAATTTGTAAATTCTTTTTCAAAATGAAGTTTTCTGCCGGACAAAGGATGATAAAAATCTATTTGTTCGGCATGAAGCATCAGCCTGTCTCCTTTAGAACATTTTCCATATAAAGAATCACCGATAATCGGTAAACCAAAACCATGTTTATTACTTGCGGCAAGTCTTAACTGATGCGTTCTTCCTGTTAATGGAGTAAATATTATTTTTGTACCTTTTCTAGTTTGACCACATTTATTTACATACGAAAAAGTACCGTCTTTTTTCCACAAAGTAATTCCTAATTTTCCATTTTCATCATCATAAATCTGATACGGGCGATTATTTACATCAAGGCGAAATCGTAATTCAATTCTTCCCTCTTCTTCACCTTTTTTTGGAACCGCCAGTCCGTCTGCTTTTTCAAGGATTCCATCTAAAACTGCAACATATTTTTTTTGAACAAGCCCGTTCATAAACTGAATGCTTAAATTTCTAAATGCATCTTCTGTTTTTGCAAGAACAAGAATACCGGAAGTTTCCATATCAAGCCGATGAGCTGCAGGTTGATTAATACATTCAGGATATAATCTTTTTACACGACTTTCCACACAGTCTCTTTTTTTCCGACCGCGCCCTGGGACAGATAACAATCCAGAAGGTTTATTTACAACTACAATCTGACTATCCTGATAAAGAACTTCTATACCCAGAAGATACGGCAAAATAATTCCACATCTTTCATTACAAGGTTCATAAGAACAGCCGTTGATTTTATTTTTTGTATCATTACCGTAAAAAACTTCATCCATGCTCAATATTTTTAAATTGTGTTTAAAAGCATAATCTAAAAGTTTTGGTGCACAACAGTCTCCAGTCCCCGTAGGCGGAAGATGTCCTA
>CALAUH010000304.1 GCA_937892225.1 uncultured Treponema sp. | reverse complement strand
ATGGAAAAGTCGTTGCTTTTGGCGGAAGAATTCTTCATCCTCAAAGTGATAAAGACAGTAAATATTTAAATTCTCCGGAACTTAATCATTATAAAAAAAGAGAAACTTTCTTTGCATTCAATTTTGCAAAAAACGCAATACGAGAAAAGAAAAAAGTAATTTTCTGCGAAGGATACATGGATTGTATTGCTTACCATCAGTGTGGAATTGAATATGCCGTAGCAACATGTGGAACAGCACTTACACAGGAACAGATTAAACTTATTAGAAATTTCGCAGACGAAATTCTGTTATCTTTTGATTCAGATGGTGCAGGGCAAAAAGCAACTCTAAAAGCAATAACAATGTGCAGACAGGAAAATCTTACTGTAAAAGTAATCCGTTTAAAAGGCGGAAAAGATCCTGCAGAAATTATGTTATCTTTTGGAAAAGAAAACTTGACAAAACAAGTAGAGAGTGCTATATTGGATAGCGACTATTTACTGAATATCCTAGGGGAAAAATACCCTGGTGACACGCCGGAAGGGAAAACTAAGGCTGCACTTGAATATTTTTCATACATAGATTGTTTACAATCTGATATTCAAAAAGAGTCCTGCCTGGAACAATTAGGACAGGCATTTAATCTAAAACCGGAGGCCGTAAAAAGGGATTTTCTAAATCGTAAACAAGCCCAGGAACGCATAAAAATTCGGCCAGAAATAACAAAATCAGAACAGAAAATACCGATTAATCTAAATGCTGAATTAAGAGGATTAATAGCGGTAACAGCCGATTTAAATCAATTCAAAAAAATCCGTTCCAGTCTTAAAAAAGAAGATTTTAAAAATCCAGATGCACAAAGGTTATATGAGATTTTAGAAAATTGTTTTATAAATCAAACATTTTCTATTCCGGACATATTATCGGCTTGTAATGATAATGAGTTATCAACACTTATTACAAGTTCAATATCAGCTGGAGTTTATCAAGAAAATAATATAGATCTAGTTATTGAAGATACTATAAAGTTCGTCCTGAAGAATAAAATTGATACTCAACGTGATATTTTACTTAAAAGAATCCGAGAATATGTAGTAGTGACAGAAGAAGATCAAAAAGAAATGAATAATCTTCTTTCGCAAAAAATGGAGCTGGATAAAAAAGCTCAATCGTTATTAAAGTAGGTGTTAAAACTTATGGAAGAAATAAGCAATATTGCTATAGAAAAACTTCTTGAATTTGCAAAATCAAAAAAAACAATTACATGGGATGATGTTACCGTACGTTTAGGTCAGGAATTCGTTAATTCTGATGAATTAATGGAACCTGTATTAAAAATGCTTAAAGAAATCGGTAAAGAACCTATAGAAACTGGTATTATCGGTGTAGATGAAGATATTCCTGATGTTATCGAAGATGATGAAGATGATGATATCATCCTTGAACAGGAAGATGATGAAGATTTAAATACAGATAACAGTGAAGTAGAAGAAATTGAAAATGCTGAAAAACTTGCTTCAAAAAGACTTGTTAATTCAGATAAAGATTCCAGTGTAGATGATCCAATCAGATTGTATTTAAGAGAAATCGGTAAAGAAAATCTTTTAACAGCAGATCAGGAAGTTGAATTATCTAAACAGATGGAACAGGGAAATAATATTATTAAAGACGTAATTAAAGCATCTGGTATTATGATTCCTGAATTTTATGCAATTGCACAGAAAGCTTTTACAAGAATTGATATTCATGAACCTGGTAAAACTAGAAAAGAAATAAATGAAGAAATGGCTGACAAACGCAGACTTAAGAGTTTTTACGGTGAATATATAAAACCAGTTCTTCCAGAAATTAAACAATATATGGCTCTTAAAAAACAATTGTTTGATTCTGATCAGTCAATCAGTATTTTCAGTAATCCACAGTTAATTGAATTAAGAGAAAAAATTCTTCCAGAATTACAGAAAGTTGATATTCAGACAGAAGAACTTGATAAATTTACTCAGAAATATAGAGAAGCAACTATAAAAATCGAAGAATATCATCAGAAACAAGAAAAAAAGATGAAGGAATTAAGAATTTCAAATTCATCTGAATTAAGAAGCTTAGGTCGTAAACTTTCAATTAAAGCAACATCTTCTAAACTCGAACAGGAATTAAATATGAGTACAGAAGAAATGCGCGAAGTTTATACTCAGATTCAGAAAATTGACAGAAAACTTATTAAGTTAGAATATGAATTTGAAAACGATGTTGATGAAATCTTAAAAATGGCTAAAGACATTGAACATGGCCGTCAGATGATGGAAAAAGCAAAAAACCGTTTAATTAATGCAAACCTTCGTTTAGTTGTTTCTATCGCTAAAAAATATACTAACCGCGGATTACATTTCTTTGATTTAGTTCAGGAAGGAAACATCGGTCTTATTAAAGCTGTAGAAAAATTTGAATATAGAAAAGGATTTAAATTTTCAACATATGCAACATGGTGGATTCGTCAGGCAATTACACGTTCAATTTCTGATCAGGCAAGAACAATTCGTGTTCCTGTCCACATGATTGAACAGATTAATAAAGTTGTTCGAGAAAGCCGCCAGCTTATGCAGAAACTTGGTCGTGAACCAACAGATGACGAAATAGCACAGCAGCTTGGATGGCCACTAAGTCGTGTAAAACAGGTTAAAAATGTTGCCCGTGAACCAATTTCTCTTGAAACACCAATTGGAGAAGAAGAGGATTCAATCCTTGGAGACTTTATCGAAGACAAAGAAATTGAAAATCCAGCTTCACAGACAGCATTTACATTATTACAGGAACAGCTTCGTTCAGTATTAAATACTTTACCACCAAGAGAACAGGAAGTATTAAAAATGCGTTTTGGTCTTGAAGACGGTTATTCTTTAACACTGGAAGAAGTAGGTTTGTACTTTGATGTAACACGTGAACGTATTCGTCAGATTGAAGCTAAGGCTTTAAGAAGATTAAGACATCCAAGAAGAGCAAATGGTTTAAGAGATTACATAGAGATGTAATTTCTATATATAGACTATTTTTTGCATTTAATATATTATTTTTATTATTTTATTTGGGGAAAATAAATGGAACAAAATACTACAGAAATTTTTGACAAATTAAAAGATTTACAAGATATTCTCGTTCAGAAGTATGATTTGGAAGCTAAAGTAAAAGAAGCTCCAAAACAGCTTGATTCACAGGAAGAACTTCTTGAACGTTTAAAGAAAGAATATATCAACAAAAATACAAATTATGATGATATCAAATCAAAAGTTGGTGAATTAAAATTACAACTTGATGAAGCAGTAAAATCAAGAGAAGAAGGTGAAAAAGGAATGGATAATATTTCTACTCACCGTGAATATGAAGCTCTTGAAAAACAGATTTCTGAAGCAACAGAAAGAGAAACAGATATTAGAAAAGAACTTCAGAAAAATGAAAAAAATCTTGAAGAATTAAAAGAAACATTAAAATCTGATGAAGAAATGATTAAGGCTCAGGAAGATGATCTTTCTTCAAGCAGATCTAAATTAGATGATCAGTTAAAAGATTATAACAAACAGCTTGAAACTTTGAAAAAACAGGAAGAAAAAAATACTGAAGGATTAGATCAGGAAATTTTATTTAAGTTCCAGAGAATTATCCAGCGTAATTCAGAAGGTATCGTAGCTGTTAAAAACGGTGTTTGTACTGGTTGTCACATGATTTTACCTGCACAGTTTGCTATTTTAGTAAGAAAAGGTGAAAGCATTAACTTCTGTCCATACTGCAGCCGTATTCTTTTCTACGAAGAAACAGAAAACGAAGAATCAACAGAATCATTCTTCAGTACAGAAGAAGCAGGTTCACTTGCAGATCTTGATGAAGATTTCTCAGATGAAATTGATGAAGAAGATGAAGAATTAAAAGAAAATGAATTTGATGAAGATTCAGAACTTTATGATTCAGAAGACAGCGATGAATCTGATGATGAAGAATCAGAAGACGAAGAAATTTCTGAAGAAGACGAAGATTAATTAAAATTGTACAAATGGGATATAACCGCTTTGTTATATCTTGATGATAAGAAATAATGATGAGTGAAAGTCCGGGCTCCTTCGGAAAAAATGCCGGATAATTACCGGGCATCATCTGGAAGCTGCATAAGATTAATTAATACTAAT
>CALAUH010000303.1 GCA_937892225.1 uncultured Treponema sp. | reverse complement strand
TTATGTACCGTGGAGGGGCTGAACAGAAAATCCGTAAGTATCTTATAGACAACAACTACATCGACTGTATTATTCAGCTGCCTGACAACCTTTTCTTTGGAACAAGCATTGCAACCTGTATCATGGTTCTTAAAAAAGGAAAGGCAGAAAACAAGACACTTTTTATAGATGCTTCAAAGGAATGCGTAAAGGTAACCAATTCCAATAAGCTCAGTCCTGAAAACATAGAAAACATCCTTAAGATTTTTACAGACCGCAAGGATATAGATTACACCTCGCGCCTTGTAAAGAACGATGAAATTGCCCAGAACGAATACAACCTTAGTGTTTCAAGTTATGTAGAAGCTGAAGACACAAGAGAAATTGTAGATATAAAAGTTTTGAATCAGCAGATTTCAGAAATTGTGGAAAAGGAAAATAAACTCCGTACAGAAATAGACAGGATTATTGCAGAGATAGAAAAATAAAAATGAGTAATATTGAGCAAATTATAAATGAATATAATTCTCTTGGAATTAATCAGCAGCTTGATTACGATAAATTCTATTTATATTCAATTATTACTCATTCCACAGCAATTGAAGGTTCAACCGTTACAGAAATAGAAAATCAGCTTTTGTTTGATAAAGGCATAAGTGCAAATAAGCCAATGGCAGAACAGCTTATGAATCTGGATTTGAAAAAAGCTTACGAAAAAGCTTTTGCTTATGCTAAGAAACACGAAAATATTACAGTAAAACTTCTTTGTGAATTGTCTGAAGTTTTAATGAAAAATACAGGTTCTGAATATAAAACTATTGCTGGAAATTTTAGCAGTGCAAAAGGTGAACTTAGATTACTGAATGTAAGTGCCGGCCGTGGTGGTAAAAGTTACATGGCATGGGAAAAAGTTCCTCAAAAGTTAGAAGAATTCTGTAACTGGTTGAACTTAAAACGAAAAGCTTTGAACGAGCTTACTTTGGAACAGCTTTACGAACTTAGTTTTGAAGTTCATTACAGGCTTGTTTATATTCATCCCTGGGCTGACGGAAACGGAAGAATGAGCCGCCTTGTTATGAATATGATTCAAAAAGAAGCGGGAATTATTCCCTCTATTGTAAAAAAAGAAAACCGTGCTGAATACATTCAAAGTCTTGCCCTTAGTCAGGATTCAGAAGACAGCACTCAGTTTATAGTATTTATGATGGAGAGCCACAAACAGAATCTTTTGCAGCAGATAGAAGAATATAAAACCAGTTTGCAGAATGATAGTTTAAAATCTGTAAATGATAGTTTAAATATAAATGATGATAGTTTAAAATTTACAAAAACAGAACAGCAGATTCTGAAACAAATAAAGCAAAATCCAAAAGTAACGATTATTGAACTGATGGATCTTGTAAAAGTTTCTGAACCAACTGTAAACAGAACCTTAAAAAGTCTTAAACAGAAAGGTGTTCTGGAAAGGGTTGGGGCGAAGAAAGACGGAAGCTGGAAAGTGAAAAAGGAAAGATGAAAAAAGAAAGATGAAAACGGAGAAATGAAAAATGAGTAAACTTGATGATTTAATAAATAAGCTTTGTCCGAGAGTAAATTGAAAAATGAAAACGGAGAAATGAAAAATGAGTAAACTTGATGATTTAATAAATAAGCTTTGTCCTGATGGGGTGGAATACAAGACTGTTGAACAAGTTACAAAAAGTATTTGTACCGGATTAAATCCACGTCAAAATTTTAGATTAAATTCTGATGATGCTACAGATTATTATGTAACTGTAAAAGAATTTACAACCGGAAAAATAAAATTCACAGATAAAACAGATAGAATTTCAAAATCTGCAAACATTTTGATTCAGAAACGCTCTAATCTTGAAAAAGGGGATATTTTACTTTCAGGAATTGGAACAATAGGAAAAGTTGCAATAGTTGATATTCCTACAGATAATTTTAATTGCAGTGAATCAGTTTATCTTATAAAACTTTATAAAGATTTACTCATACCAGGATTTCTTGTACATATTCTGAGAAGTGATAAAATTCAAAACTTTTTTTATACCAATGCAAGAGGTTCAACCTTAAAGGGAATCAGAATGCAAGACCTAAAAAATCTCGAAATTCCAGTCCCACCTTTAGAAATCCAGAATGAAATTGTCCGTATTCTTGACAATTTTACCGAACTCGAAGAAGAACTCGAAGAAGAACTCGAAGCTCGCCGCAAGCAGTACGAATACTACCGCGACTCGCTTCTCACTTTTGATGATAGCGTGGAATGGACAACATTAGAGAATATAGCTGATATAGGAACCGGTAGTAGTAATACAAATGAAGGTCTTATAGAAGGATTATATCCTTTTTATGTTCGTTCTCCTGAAGTTAGAAGAAAAAATACTTATGAATATGATGAAACTGCAATTATTACCTCTGGTGATGGTGTAGGTGTTGGAAAAATATTCCATTATGTTGAAGGGAAATATGCACTTCATCAACGTGCTTATCGTATTCATATAAACACAAATAAAATAATTCCAAAGTTTTACTATTTCTATATGAAAACAACTTTTTATTCATATATAAATAAAGAACAATTTAAAGCTTCTGTTCAATCCATCAGAAGACCTATGCTAAATAAATATCCAGTTCCAATTCCATCAATCAAAGACCAAGAAAGAATTGTTGCGATTATGGAAAGATTTGAAGTAATTTGTAATGACATTACATCCGGCCTTCCTGCAGAAATTGAAGCTCGTCATAAACAGTATGAATATTACAGAGATAAGCTTTTGACTTTTAAAAGGAAAAATGAAAAATGAGAGATGAAAGTGAAAGAGAAAATATTTGTGCTAGTAAGTCTGTTGATTTTGCGGTGCGGATTGTTAAATTTTATAAATATCTTTGTGACGAAAAAAAAGAGTATGTGCTTTCAAAACAAATTTTAAGAAGTGGTACAAGTATTGGCGCGAATATCAGAGAAAGTAAAAATGCGCAAAGTAAAGCTGATTTTATCAGTAAATTAAATATAAAAGAAGCTGATGAAACTCAATATTGGTTAGAAATTATGGAAAAATCCGAAATTGTGAAATCCGAACAAATTGAAGGACTGAATAAAGAAGTAAGTGAAATTATAGCCATTCTTGTAACATCAATAAAGAAGATGAGAAATGAGAGATGAGAAATGAGAAATGAGAAATGAGAGATGAAAGATGAGAGATGAGAAATGAAATAAAAATTTTCATTTTTCCTTTTTCATTTTTCAATTTTCAATTTTGAATATATAACTTTGGAGGCAAGAAAGATGAGAGATGAGAAATGAAATAAAAATTTTCATTTTTCCTTTTTCATTTTTCAATTTAAATTTTATATGCGAGGAGATAAAAATGGAAAAGCGAGAAATGTAAAATAAAAATTTTCATTTTTCCTTTTTCATTTTTCAATTTTATTATGTATAACATTGTCCTGGAATCAAACGAAGCAACAGTAGTTGCAGAATACACACCTTTACAACGAAGAAAGATGGAATATCAGAGTGAAGCAGCTCTTGAAAAGGCCTTCATTGATATTCTGCAGCAAGAAGGCTATGAGTATATCCATATAAACAGTGAGGAAGAACTTATAGACAATTTGCGTGTGCAGCTTGAAAAGCTCAATGATTACAAGTTCACTGACAACGAATGGAAAACATTCTTTACCCAGTGCATTGCATCCAATAACGATGGAATCGTAGAGAAAACTCGCCGCATTCAGGAAGATCATATTCAGATTCTTAAAAGGGACAATGGAGAATCTAAGAACATCTACCTTATTGATAAAAACAATATCCACAACAATTCTCTGCAGGTCCTGAACCAGTATACCGTTGAGGACAGATCAAAAAATGAAAACGGCGGCCGCTATGATAACCGTTACGATGTTTCAATTCTTGTAAACGGACTTCCTTTAGTTCATTGTGAATTAAAGCGCAGGGGAGTGGCCATCCGTGAAGCTTTCAATCAGATTAAGCGATATAACCGTGACAGTTTCTGGGCCGGCTACGGACTCTTTGAATATGTTCAGATTTTCGTTATTTCAAACGGAACAGAAACAAAGTATTATTCAAATACAACCCGTAACAGACATCTTAAAGAATCAGAAAATAAAAAGGGTAGTGGAAAGAAAACAAGTAACTCCTACGAGTTCACTTCTTACTGGGCCGATGCAAATAACAAAATCATAAATGACTTGGACGATTTTGCAAAAACATTCCTGGCAAAACATACAATCCTGAACATCATAACTAAATACTGCGTATTCGATACAAACAACACTCTTTTAGTTATGCGTCCTTATCAGATTGCGGCTACTGAAAGAATTCTGAACAAAATTCAGATGTCTACAAATTATCATCAGGAAGGAACAATCGAAGCAGGTGGTTTTATCTGGCATACAACCGGTTCTGGAAAAACTTTGACTTCTTTCAAGACTGCAATCCTGGCAAGCAACCTGGACTGTATAGATAAGGTCCTTTTCGTTGTAGACCGCAAGGACCTGGACTACCAGACAATGAAGGAATATGACAGATTCCAGAAGGATGCTGCAAACTCAAACAAATCTGTAGCAGTCCTGACAAAGCAGCTTGAAGATCCTACTAAGAAAATCATCATCACAACTATTCAGAAACTTGGAATCTTTGTAAAGAAAAATAAAAACCATCCAATTTTCAACAGTCATATTGTTATGATTTTTGATGAATGTCATCGTTCTCAATTCGGTGAGCTTCATAAGGATATTGTAAAGAACTTTAAGAAGTTCCATCTGTTCGGATTTACCGGAACTCCAATTTTCCAGAAAAATGCCGGAAGCAATGGGGCAGGGGGAATCAAGACAACAGATCAGGCCTTTGGTGAAAAGCTTCATACTTACACAATTGTTGATGCAATCAACGATCACAACGTTCTTCCATTCCGTATTGATTACATCAAGACCATCAGGATGAAAGACGGTGTAAAAGACAAGGACGTGGCCGGAATCGACAAAGAAGGTGCATTGTCTGCAGAAAAACGTATTCAAGCCGTTGTTTCTTACATCATTGAACATTTTGACCAGAAAACAAAACGCAATACAAACGGCGGTATATATGATTTTAAGGTTCTGACAAACATTGCAGAAAATGCAAAGGCTAAAGACCGTGGTAGTGTAGAAGAAAAGAAAGAGACTAAACATCTTTCAGGCTTCAATTCCATGTTCTGTGTTCAGTCAATTGAAACTGCCATAAAATATTATAAAGAATTCCAGAAACAGATTGCAGAAAATCCTCAATGCGACTTGAAAGTTGGCATGATTTATAGTTTCGGGGCAAACGAAGCTGAAGATGAATGTGGCTTTGTTGATGATGAAAACTCAGACGATACAAACGGACTTGATGTTGTAAGCCGTGATCACCTGGAATCAGCTATCAAAGATTACAACGCAATGTTCCATACTGATTACGATACATCAAGCGACAAGTTCCAGAACTATTACAAAGATGTATCACTCCGAATGAAGAATAAGGAACTTGATATTCTTATCGTTGTAAATATGTTCCTTACCGGCTTTGATGCAACAACATTGAATACTCTTTGGGTAGATAAAAACCTTAAAATGCACGGTCTCATTCAGGCTTATAGTCGAACGAACCGTATTCTTAATTCAATAAAAACTTTTGGAAATATTGTTTGTTTCCGTGATTTATCAACTCAAACTGATGAAGCAATTGCATTGTTCGGAGATAAAAACGCAAAAGGTACAATTCTTCTTAGAAGTTTTAATGATTACTACAATGGTTTTACTGATGAAAAGAATAAATATCACAAAGGTTATACCGAGCTGGTTGATGAACTTTTACAGAAGTATCCTCTCGATGATTTCTGGAATGCATCTTATGGTGAAGAGAAAACAAAAGATTTTATTTTGCTGTATGGTGCAATTTTACGAATGCGGAATGTTCTTTCTACCTTTGACCAGTTTGAAGGTAATTCTATTTTATCTATAAATGATTTACAGGATTATCAGAGTTATTATATTGATCTTCATGATATGATGACTGGTTCAGAAAGAGGCGAAAAAGAAAATATCAATGATGATGTTGTCTTTGAAATGGAACTTATCAAGCAGGTTGATATCAATATCGATTATATTTTGATGCTCGTTGCAAAATATCATGATTCAAATTGTCAGGATGCATCAATTATTGTTGATATCAGAAAGGCAATTGGTGGAAGCCCTGAATTAAGAAGCAAAAAAGATCTTATTGAAAATTTTATTTCTCAAATAAATACTTCTACCGATATCCAAAAAGACTGGACTTCATATATTCAGAAAATGAAAGTTGAAGAACTTGAATCGATTATCGCAGAATTAAAACTTAAACCAGAAGAAACAAAAGTTTTTATTGAAAATTCTTTCCGTGACGGTGCTTTAAGAACAACCGGAACAGATATCGATAAAATCCTTCCACCAACTTCACGTTTTGGTGGCGGAAACAGAAGTGAAGTTAAAAAGAATGTAATTGCAAGACTTCTGGAATTCTTTGAAAGATACTTTGGTGTTTAATACAAAAAAAAGTCGGGTATACTGGATTCGAACCAGCGACCTCAACGTCCCGAACGTCGCGCGCTACCAACTGCGCTAATACCCGTGAAAAATAAAAAAGCTCTGACGTTGAGGTCGCTGGAAGCGACTCAAGTCCCGAACATATAAAAAAGAAAATCCGTTAAAAAAAATTGCGAAAGCAATTTTTTAGGATTTACTTACGAATACGCGCTACCAGCTGCGCTAATACCCGTGAAAAAAAAAGACTTCCTAAAAGTTTAGGAAGTCTTATGCGCGAGCGGCGGGGCTCGAACCCGCGATCTCCGGCGTGACAGGCCAGCGCGATAACCAGCTTCGCTACGCCCGCGTGATGTTGTTATAATATATTAAATTAAAATAAGTGTCAACTAGTTAATTGTAAAAAAATCACTTTTTTTGCAATTATTATAAAAAGAATTCTGGATGTTTTTTACGTAAATCTTTTTCATCAATATGCATTCTTTGTAAATGCTGAATACATAATTCTTTTGCAAGTTTACCATCCTTATTTTTTAATGCTTCATAAATCTGTTTATGTTCTTCAATTACAGGTCCACGGTCAGAAGTTTCAAGTTTTAATTTTCTGAATCTGTCGTAATGTATATTAAACATTTTTACCATGTAATAACACTGCATTTTATTTGTGATTTTATATATGTATTCATGAAATTTATTATCTAATTCCATGATTTTATCTATATTTCCCTGATTATGATAAAATTCCTGTAATTCAACATTTTCTTTTAAGTTTTGAATATCTTCTTCTGTTGCAATTTTTGTAGCTTCTTCTATTAATGCAGATTCAAGGGTAGAGCGGATAAAAACTGCTTCATCAATAAGTTCTGTATTAATTAAACTTACTTTACTTCCTTTTTGAGGGAATACTTCAACAACTTTTGTCTTAGAAAGTTCAAGCATTGCTTCATGGACAGGTGTTCTAGATAAATCAAGTTCATCTGCAATTTCCTGTTCGCTTATCATACTACCGGGTGTTAAATTTAAATTAATAATATTATCAGTTATTACTCTGAGTGCATAATCGCGGTTAGTTTCTTTAGGTAATTTTTCAATGTTTTTCATAAGGTAATTCTCTTAATCTTTAATTTCTTCTTGACTTTAAATAATACTATTATATGATTAATATATAATAATTAACTAGTATACTAGTGTATAAGTATACTAACATAGGAAAGATAAAGTGTCAAAAAAATTAAATGAAACAGTTTTGTCAAACACAAAAAAGAAAGGTGCCTTTATTCGATATATGAGTAAATACTGGCAGTATTATTTTTTGCTTTTGATTCCGGTTGTATATTACATAATTTTCAGATATATCCCGATGGGTGGAAATATTATTGCTTTTAGACGTTATAGAGCAGGGCATAGCATTTTTGGTGATGAATGGAGTGGTTTTAAATATTTTAAACAGTTCATCGGTGATTCAACTTTCTGGAATACATTTAAAAATACTTTAGTTTTAAATGTATTGTATCTTGTTTTTAGATTTCCACTTACTTTAATATTTGCGCTTTTATTAAATGAAATAAAATCACTTAAATGGAAAAAGTTCGTACAGACAGTATCATATCTTCCACATTTTATTTCTATCGTAATTGTTACAGGTATGATTCGAGAACTTGTTTCAACCGGCGGACCTATTAATGCTGTTTTGCAATATTTTGGACATGAACCAATTTCTTTTATTACTGAACCAAAATGGTTCCCTGTTATATTCGTAGCTTCTGGTGTATGGCAGAGTCTGGGATGGGGAACAATCCTTTATCTTGCTGCAATTTCAAATATTAATCCTTCGTTGTATGAAGCTGCTGAAGTTGATGGGGCTAATCATTTTCAACGTATATGGCATGTAACAATACCTTGTATTTTACCAACAATTACAACTCTTCTTATTCTTGATATTGGTGGTCTTATTGGTTCAGGTGGTGCTTTTGAAAAAGTATTCCTTTTATATAACCCGTTGACATATGAAACAGCGGATATCATTTCGACTTTCGTTTATCGTCTGGGTATTGGATCTGGAAATTACAGTTATGCAACTGCGGTAAACCTTTTTGAAGGAATCTTGAATTTGATTCTGCTTACAATGGCAAATAAGGTTTCTAAAAAAGTAACTGGTTCAAGTTTGTGGTAGGAGGAAGAAAATGGCAAGTAAAAAAATAAAAGAATCTGCAGGATATTTAACTTTTCAAATTATTAATACAATCATAATGATTTTTGTCTGTCTTGTAACTTTATATCCTTTCTGGTATTTAATCGCTCAGTCTTTTTCTTCTGAACAGGCAATTACTCAAGGATTGGTTAAGTTTTTCCCAATTGATTTTAATATTACAACTTATGTTTCTGTTTTGAAAAAAGGTGACTTTCTTAAGAGTTATGGAAACACTCTTTTATATACATTCATCGGTACTATTTCTTCAATAGTATTAAGTTGCTGTATGGCTTATCCTTTATCAAAAGAAAATCTAAAGGGTAGTAAGTTCTTATTAAAATTCATCATTTTTACTATGTATTTTGGCGGTGGACTTATTCCTAATTATGTTTTGATGAGACGACTTGGTTGTGTAAATAAAATCGCAGGATTTATTATTCCGTCATTATTAAGTACATATTATATCATTTTGATGAAATCATTTTTTCAGAATATACCAAAAGATTTGGAAGAAGCTGCAGAAATAGACGGACTTGATCCAATCGGAATTTTTATAAGAGTAGTTTTCCCTTTATCAATGCCTATTATTGCCACAATGATTTTGTTTAATGCTGTCGGATATTGGAACAACTGGTATAACGCCTTCCTTTATCTTGATAAAAAAAGTATGTGGCCTGTTGCTTATTATTTAAGAACTATTATTTCTGGTGCTTCAACATCTGCTGATCCTGGAGAAGTTTCTGCAGAAAAAATGCAGATTGCTGCAAATATAAAATCTTGTTCAATGGTTTTAATGGCTTTACCTATAATTTGCGTCTATCCTTTTGTACAAAAATATTATGTACAGGGAATGATGTTAGGTGGAGTTAAGGAATAATAATTAAGAAAAAATCACTACGTGATTTTTTCTTAATTGACGAGTTTTCTTTGAAAACTCGCAGAATACTAAAATTAAAAGTTTTTTTTCTGAAAGGAGGATAAAAACTATGAAAAAATTTGTAACAATAAGTGTTGCAGTTTTGGCTACTGCTCTTTTACTTTCTTGTGGAGGTAAAAAGGGTGGTAAGGATTCTTCAAAAGCTACTGGATATACTTATGGTGAAGAAAAAACATTCCACTCAGATGATCCTGTAAGTTACTCAATTTCATTCAGTGATGCTGCATGGTATGCAATGCAGCCAGAATGGGAATCAGAAGGTATCTTCAAGAAAATTGAAGAGTTAACAAATGTTCATCTTGATATTACATCATATGACAGCAATGATTATAACCAGAAAGTAAATCTTGCTATTAACTCTGGTGATCCAACTTATATCATTCCAAAGATTTATAGTGAAGATCAGTATGTAGCTGGTGGTGGTGTAATTGCTGTTTCTGATTATGCACAGTACATGCCTAACTATTCTGCTTTTGTTAAAAAGTATGATATGGAACCAGATTTGGATACAATCAGACAGAATGATGGTAAATATTACAGACTTCCTGGTCTTCATCAGGCAGCTTTACAGGATTATACTTTGTTAGTTCGTGATGATATTTTCAAGGCTGCAGGATACGATATTCGTGAATTGGAAAAAGACTGGACTTGGGAATCTTTACATGATGTATTAGTAGATGTAAAAAAATACATGGTATCACAGGGTATGTGTTCAGAAAAAGATTATATCTGGTCTGACTTGTGGTGCGGTGAATCTGGAAAAGGTTCTGGTGGTAATCTTTTAAAATTAATGGGCGCTTCTTATAACGTACTTTCTGGATGGGCTATTGAAGGTTCAAACGGTGGTATTAAATATGACTGGAATAAAAAAGAATTCTATTCATCATCTGTAAGTGAAGATTACAAGAAGATGGTAAAAGTTGCTAACAGCTACATTAAAGACGGTCTTTTGGATCCAGAAACATTTACTCAGAAAGATGATACTGCAAATAACAAATTCTACAATGGTAAAACTGTAATCAAATCAACAAACCGCAGTTCTATTTCTAATGATATTAGTGGTGTTGAAAAAATCCTTGGTAAAGATAACTGCAGTGTATATGTAACTGCATATCCTTCTGGATTAAATAAAAATCTTGCTGAAACATCACGTCTTGAATGTGGTGTAATGCTTTCTCAGAAAGCTCTTGATGAACTTGGTGAAGAAGGATTCATTAAGATGGTACGTTTTGTTGACTGGATGTTCTATTCAAAAGAAGCTTATTCTCTTTGTAAATGGGGTCCAGAAGGTGAAACATGGCAGTATGTTGAAGTTGATGGAAAGAAAATTAAACAGCTTCTTCCTGGATACAAGTGCGGTGGTCTTGGTATTGGTGGTGCTGAAAGTGATGTTGATATCCGTCTTAAGTGGGGTTATGCTGGTGGTAACTACTTCTATGGTCACTCAACAGCTGAATCTACAGATAACTTTACTCCAGATGTTCAGGATTTGTATGCTCGTTATGGAAAATACAAGACTGTAGCAAAAGTTGATCCAAAAGCTAAACCTACAGAAGATGAACGTGAACAGTTAAACCTCTGGTCTGTTCCACTCATTGATACAATCAATACATGGACATTAAAGTTCATTCTTGGTCAGAAAGATATCGATAAAGATTGGGATGCTTATATAGCAGACTGTCAGAACAAAAATATCGACAAAGTTGTTCAGACAATTAATGATATCTACAAAAACCAGTAATAACTTTTTTAGATAATGGGTAAAAAGAAATGACCGGTGAATTCATATTCACCGGTCATTTCTTTTTATAAGATGTAAGAATTATTTTTATTTGTTTAATCTTCTTTGTTTAGGTGTTGTTCCTTTTACCTTTTTGTAAGTCCTGATGAAATGACTTGCATCTGTAAAACCTGTTTCCTGACTAATAAAATCAAGGGTTTTGTCTGTGTAAAGTAAAAGCGTATCTGCTTTACAGATTCTTACAAATTCTATGTATTCTTTACATGTTTTACCAAATTGTGCTTTAAATTGTTTGGCAAAATTTGAATAACACATTCCGCATTTGTTTGCAAGTTCTTCGATATTGATATTTTCTGCAGAATGTTTATCGATAAATTCTAATACAGAAAAATCTTTTGCGGTAAAAACGTCATAAGATGTTTTTGTTGTAAAAGAATATCCGTGACGCATCCAGATTCTGAAAAGTTCTGTAATTATTAAACTGATTGTTGCGGCAACTTTTATATCATATCCGAATTCTTTATGCTGTGTTTCCCAGATACAATGTTCAAAATACAATTTTACAGGATTAAATCTTAAGTCACGTGCAGTTATTAAATTAAAATGCTTATCATTCTGGATTGTATTATCAAGAAGTTTTGGTAACTTTGGAGAACCGGGTGTTGTATTTGAAAGAATCATATCATCAAATTTAATTACATAAAAAAGAGGTTCTTCATAGTTAGACTGCTTTGTAGGATAATCTAAAAATGAATGAATTTGTTTAGGATGAAAAATGATTAAATCACCTGGATTCATTGTATATTGTTTGTCATTTACTTCTGCAATAAGTATACCGCTTACCAGATATACCATTTCGGTAAAATAATGCCAGTGAGGTTTTACGGTTTTCCAGTTTCCGCTGAATGCTTGAAACGGTGCATTTAAACTGTCTGAATATTCAAAAAGTTCATTCATTTTGTTATTCCCAGAATAGAGATTTGTACAATTTTATTACTACTTCTTTATATCACGTAAAAAGATTTAGTGCTAGATTAAATATAATAAATAAGGATTTTTTATGTATAAATGGATCTGGTCTTATATAAAAAAATATCGTTTCTGGATGGCAGCAGGTTTATTTTTAAGTATGATTGTTGCTGCTGTAAACGTAGTAAATCCTTTAGTAACAGGAAAAATCGTTGATAATGTTATTAAAGCAGGTCATCATGAATTGTTATTAAAATTGATTTTAATAATGCTTTTTACAACACTTATCAAATCAATTTTCAGATATTCATATCAATTGATTTTTGAGCACTGTTCACAGAATGTAATAAGAACAATGCGTGAAGATTTGTATAATCATATTCAGACACTTGATTTTTCATGGTACGATTCTGCTCCAAGTGGAAATGCCATGACTCTTTTAACAAGCGACCTTGATAAAGTACGTCATTTTGTTGCATGGGTTTTATATCAGATTGTAGAAAATGTTCTTGTTTATGCTTTTTCGATTATTACTCTTTCGACAATTAACTGGAAACTGACTCTTGCTTTTATGGTAATTGCACCTCCTGTAATTTTCCTCGTAAATAAATTCAAGTTACAAATAAGACCGGCTCATTTAAAAGTCCGTGATCAGTTTGCTGTTTTAAATACACGCGTCGGAGAAAATATTGAAGGTAACAGAGTTGTAAAAGCATTTGTCCGCGAAAATTATGAAATAGATAAATTTGATACAGAAAATATTAAATATAGAGATGTAGCGGTAGCCAATGCAGATGTCCGTGTAAAATATACGCCTTGGATAGAAGCTCTTTGTGGAATTTTACCTGTAATTTTAATTTTATACGGTGGATTTTTAATCATACAGGGAGAAATGACAATTGGTGAACTTGTTACATTTAATGGTCTTATGTGGGCTTTTACACAGCCAATTAATATGTATGGAACACTTGTTGATAATGTACAGAATTTCCGTGCATCTGCAGAAAGATTGTTTGAACTTGTAAATACAAAACCTAAAATTGTAAATAAAATTGATGCAAAAAATATAGATCCTGCAACAGTAAAAGGAAAAGTTGAATTTAAGGATGTATGTTTTTCTTATAACGAAACGCCTGTACTTAAAAATGTTTCGTTTACTCTTGAACCTGGAACAACGGTTGGAATTTTAGGCCCTACAGGAAGCGGTAAA
>CALAUH010000302.1 GCA_937892225.1 uncultured Treponema sp. | reverse complement strand
ATTCAAAAAAGAGTATTGAAGATTTGATTTGCCGGTATTTTAAGGAAAAATAAATATGAAAAGTGGGCAAATCATTTGGGAGAATTGGTTTCGGGAAGAAAATCAATGGAAAGAATTGATGTTTAATAGATATTGATGAGAAATAAATTTCAGTTTTCGGAATTAAACAAATATGAATTTGTGGAGGAAATATAGAATGATTACGAAACATGTTGTTGTATTGCCATACGATGAACAATGGAAACATGATTTCCTTCAAATAAAAGCCGAGCTTGCCATTGCTCTTGGCCAACTGGCCATAGAAATTGAACATGTTGGCAGTACTTCTGTGCAGGGGTTGTCTGCAAAACCTATTATTGATATTGATGTTGTCATTGAAGATTATAGTAGATTGGAAAATGTTATTTCGGCTTTGGAGAAAATCGGCTATCGACATGAAGGAGACCTTGGAATCGCTGGACGTGAGGCATTCAAATATGATGGAAAAGAGCACTTGCGTAAGCACCATTTGTATGTATGCCCAAAGGATTCGCAAGAACTGAAAAGACATATTGCATTTAGAAACTATCTACAGTCGCATCCTAATGCTATTCAAGAATACAGCCGTATTAAAGAAGAAGGAGCCGAATTATATCCTTATGACATAAATCGATATATTGAACATAAGTCTCCTTTTATCGAAAAAATTTATACAGAAATAGGAATATAAAAATTCCAGTTTTCCTGTGCAAAGAAGTATACAAAGAAAAGTCCAGACAAAAAGAGAACAAGGGGGACAGTCCTCAATTTTTCTCGACAAAATCTCAAGTTTTTCATCTTCGGTCAAAACTGCTTTATCGAGAAGAATGTACGTTAATTCAAACAAATGTTCTGTTTGCAATTTGTGACCTTATAATAGACGAGTTAATATGACAACTGTCTGTTATATTATATCATTTTACAACCAGATTGCATCACTCAGAGTTTTATTTGCTTTTAAATCTTCAATTGCAACAACATTTACAAGATACCAGGCCCGTTCTTCTTCGGTCATTTTGCTGATTTCTTTCTGGCCCTGTTTTGCTGCAATTTTATCTTCAATTTTTTCTATTGATTCAATTTTTCGGTGAACTTCTTCAACATGGCGTTCCCATTCGGCTCGTTTTTTTTCCATTGATTCTTTTAGTTTTGTAGTTGTAACGCCACCATCCATAATTTTCTTAATTTCAGCAAGAGAAAATCCAAGTTCCTGAAGTTCAATCAAAGTGTTCAACTGTTTAACCTGATCGGCAGAATAATAACGATAGCCAGTAAGCGGATCAATTTTGCAAGGTTTTATAATTTCTTTCTGTTCATAAAGCCGCATTGCTTTTGCCGAAACACCAAAAAAATCTGCAATTTCACTGATTTTTAATAAATCTTCTTTTTCCATCTTTTTCACCAAATCTTTGAATAAAAAACTTGACTCTTCCCCTGGGGTAAGGTTTAGCGTTTTAGTATGAATATTATAACATCAACTTTCTGGAAACAAAAATGGAATATTCTTTTAACGCTGATTATAGACATTGCATTTTTAGCCGTAGTTTTTTTCTGGAATAAATATCTTTCGGCGCTTATTGATTTTGTTCTGGGCGGAAATCAAATTACTTCATCAATGATTTTGCGCTTTATCTTGATTTTAGTAATTTATATTTTGGCAAACGCTCTTACAAGTTTTATGTCCAGTTTTACTTGTGAGCAAATCAACTTTTTTTTGCGGGAAAATTACATTCGCAATGTAGCTGAAAATGATTTTGATTATTTTAGGCACGTAAGCGGTGGCAAAGAAACTTCTGTACTGCTCAACGAACTTTCCAGCGTTTGTAGTTTTATTTCGGGTAATCTATTTTTTATTATTGATAGCGCGATTAAATTTACTGGAACTTTTGGATGGTTTTTGATTTTGAATCCCAAGCTTGCAATTTTATCAAATTTTCCAGTTGCAGGCATTTTAATTTACGTTTCGTTTACAAGTAAAATCTTAAAAAAATATACGATTCGCGCAAACGAGGAAAAATCAAAATTAAACGCAATTACAGAATCGCTTATGTCACTTTTTCCGGTTATCAGACTTTACGATGCGGGCAAAATGATTTTTGAAAATTACGGACAATCTGTGAATGCCTGGGAAAAGTCTGTAACAATTATGGAAAAAAGGAAAGCACTGCTCATGTCAATTTCGGCAATAATTTCGTCAATTCCACTTATGCTTACAATTTTGATTGGTGGCCGTCAGATTATTCAAGGGCGGATGACAATTGGACAACTTTACATTTTTATAAATCTTTCGGGAAACGTTTCTGGCATTTTGATGAACATGCCTTCGTTTATTATGCAGTTCAGAGTTTTTGCAGGAAATATTCAAAAAATCACAAGTTCTAAAAAATCCGGAGGAAAAAATGATTAAAATCGAAAACTTATCCTATTCTTATGATGATAATGGTTCTAATGAAAAAAAACTGGTTTTAGAAAATATAAATCTTTTTGTAGCTGATGGCGAAAAAATTGGAATTGTTGGAGAAAGCGGATCTGGAAAATCAACTTTAATTAAACTGATTTCGGGACTTTATAAAGTTCAGGAAGGCACTCTCCAGGTTGATGGAAAAACTGCTGTTGTAATGCAATCACTTAATTTATTTCCTCTTACAATTCGTGAAAATATTACTTGCGGGCACAAAATTGCGGATGAAAAAATTACAGAAGCGGTAAAAATAGCGCAGTTGGAAGATTGGGTTTCTTCTTTGCCAGATGGATTAGACACTTTTGTTGGAGTTAGAGGCGGAAATGTTTCTGGAGGACAAGCGCAACGTATTTCAATCGCAAGGGCGATTGCTTTGGATGCACCAATTTTAATTCTGGATGAGGCAACTTCTGCTTTAGACGGAAAAACTTCTGAAAAATTGATGGAAGCCTTGGACGAATGGTGGCAAAATCGGACTGTAATTTCAATTGCCCACAGAAAAGAAGCGTTGTCATTTTGTAAGAAAATTTACCAGTTGGAGGAGGGGCAGTTATGCTTAAAGAATTAGGACCGGATATTCGTAAAAAATACATAATCCTTTTGCTGTTTAGAACTCCGTTTGAAGCGATGAGAACTCTGGTATACGCTTTTTTTCTGAAAATGGCTTTTGATTCAATAAATCAGCTGGATTCTAAAAAGCTTTTATTTATCTGCCTGTTTTTTCTTTTGGAAAATCTTGGGCTTTTTACTTACAACGGAACTATCTGGCAGTTTTTTGGAAAACATTATGCACATATGCAGGGACGGCTCAATCTGTTTATCATGAAAAAACTTTTGAACAAAGATGTTGAAGAAATTGATAAACTTTCTTCCGGCGACATTTTGACGAGGCTGAATCAGGATTCTCAAATGGCAATGAGCATTTACGGCGAACCATATAATCTTGTTTTTTTGATGAATGGAATTTGTAATCTGATTGTTTCGTCATTTTTTTTGATTAACGTAAGTGCAAAGCTTTTTATTCTTGTAATTGCCTTTGTAGTTCCGCATGTTTTAATCAACAGTTATTTAATTGCGCCAATTCAAAGTAAGTTGCAGAAAAAAATTCAGGAGGCTTCTTCGGAATTGGTGGATATGTACAATTCTTATATCAACATGGCCGATATTATCCAACTTTACGATTGTAATCAGTTTATGCTGGAAAAAATCAGTCGGAAAAATGAGGAAATACGCAGACTGAATGTTCGTAAAGCGATTTTTGGAGCAATAAGTAATGCAATTATGCCATTGTTCGGTTTAAGCGGTTATCTCGTTCTTATGCTAAGCGGAGCAAACATGATTTCGGCAGGTGTAATAACTTACGGAACATTGATTTA
>CALAUH010000301.1 GCA_937892225.1 uncultured Treponema sp. | reverse complement strand
ATGTTAGAAGTATTATTGAAAAAATACAAGATGATTATTCAACAATAAAAAATATTGCAGATTTAAATAGTGTAGTAGAAAAATCTTTAAGGAAAACAGAAAGAGTTGCTGTAGAGAATCAAAAAGATACTTTTCTTACAAATTATACAAAAGAATTAGGTAAATTAGTAAAAGCAGAAGAAAAAGCAAGAAATTCTAGTGCAGGTTCTTCTATTAATACAAAAGAAATCACAGAAGATTGTCTTATTGATAGTAGTTTTAAGAAATTGCTAAAAAACTATGAAAAAGGAAGAATGCTTCATGAAGATGGGGCAATTGGTCATGTTTCTTTAATGCATTTAACAAATAATGAAGCAAATCGATTTTCAAATACTGCAACTGGATGGACTAAAATGACCATTACTTCTTTTGCATATCATAATACAACTACTTGGCCTGATCAGACTGATGGTGTTCAATATGAACCTGTAGGTTATTGGTGTGGAAATAGTGAAGGTGGTGCAAAAAAAGTTCATCTTATAAAAGCTGTCGGAGAGTATGGTAAAATAGCTATAGTAGATGGTAAATTAGTATTTCCATGGACAAGAATAAAGGAAAAAACTTCTATAAATGAAAAAGCTGTAAAATATGCTGAATCTAAATTAGGTATTCCATATATTCCAAAAGGTAAAGATTGGCAAATTCCATATTTAGATAATTTTGTTAAATATAAATGGAGTGATGATTATTCATATTGTTCCCAGTTAGCTTGGAGAAGTTTTAAATCCGCCGGTGGTAAACAGTATGATTTTGAAGAAAATTTATCTTTACCTTGGATTTCTCCAAATGATATTTATTTAAATCATAAAACAGAACAAATAACATCTTGGACTAATGAAAAAAAATAATTAAATAAGGAAAAAAGTATATGAAAAAGAAAGTTTTTGTTTTAGCATTTATTACAGGAATATTATTATTGTTTATCTCTTGTCCTTTATTGTCTTGGACAGATCCGAATGACTATAAAAGCCTGGATGATTTAAGTTATATTACAGATAAAACTGAAATAAAAACTTTCTCTCATTTAAAAGAACCTATTGTTATTACAATGCCTATCTGGGAAACAAGATATTACAAAGGTAAACGTAAAGGAAAAACTCAAAAATTTAAAATTGGTGATATTTATGTTGTAATTGACATAGAAAAAGATGAAGTGTTTGATTGGGTATATTTTGGAGGTAAAGAAGGTCTTACACTTTATCGTCCTTTAGAATTAGGAAACCCTGTAAAATATTATGCAACCAGTGGGTATTCAACAGAAATTATAAGTCTTGATCCTACTAAAACGCAGTTAGTAACAATAGATTCTACAATTCCAGATTGTCAGTTTCTTAGCAATAATACAACATCTGATTATGCTTTAAGAGCTTATAAAGAGAATGAACTTTCTTCTTATTATGAATATGAAATATTAGACTCTTCTACAGATTCTATTCTTACTTATAAACCTCAAATTCCTATTGAAATAGGTTTACATGTTTTTAGGGCTACTGCAGATAATAATGGAAATTTTTATATAGAAAATTATCCTCCAACTGATGATGGAAAGGAATCTGATAGAATTGAAATTGTAAAAATAGATTCTGTCAATCAGAATTGGAAACGATATGATTTAAATTTAATCACAAATATTGGTAATGAAACTTATGCTTATAATATTCTTCATGTTACGCAAGACAGATTGTTTATTACAAAAAGTAATTTTACTAGTGATTGTCTTTTAATATTTAAAAAAAATGGTGATAATTATGAATTAGAAAAAGAGATTCTGACAGATTTTGATGGTTGGGATGTAATGATAAAAAGAATTGTAGAAGTTAATGGAAATATCTACATAATTGTTTCAAATGATTTTAATGGATATTCATATGTAGACATTTATAAATTAACTGAAAATCTAGAAATGGAAAGAATAACACCAGATTGGGCTACAACAACAATAAAAGAAAATGAAAAATTTAAAATTACTTTTACAGAAAATCTCTGGGTAAGAGGTAATAGAATATATTTTATGAATTCTCATAATACAAGTAAAATAGCATATAGATATTATGATACTGCTACAGGTGAATATTCAACAAAACCTGTATGGATAGAATGTGATAAAGTGGTTCAGAAAAAATAGTTAATTTTTCTTAAACAGAACATAATCGTATCGAATACCGTTTTCTTCTTTTTGTTCGGTAATTGTTTTCTTCCAGTGCTTGCTTAATGATGGGAAAAATGCATCTCCCTCAAAATCAGAGAAAATTTCTGTGGCATAGATTTTATCTGCCCACTTAATTGTTTTTCGATAAATCTGTTCGCCACCTGCAATTAATACTTGTGAATCTATTGATTTAATGGCTTTTTTAAGACTTGAAAAAAGAAGGCATCCAGGGGGACAGACCCCTAATGTTTTAGAAATGATTACGATTGTGCAATATGGAAGTGCATGGCCTATTTCTTCAAAAGTTTTTCGGCCCATAATTACTTTTTGATTGTTACAGATTTGTTTGAATCGTGTTCGTTCAGAAGGAAGGTTCCATGGAATCTTCCCCTGATTACCGATTACGCGTTTATTGTAAGTGTATGCTGCTAAGAGTGAAATAGTTCTTTTTTTGTACAATTTTATGCTTCTACTTCTACTAACTGTGCAACAGGATTCTGTGAATAAACGTTTCTTGTATTTTTGTAAGGATTTTTAAAGTTCTTAATCTGAATTTTAATATTATCAATATGAACTCGTAATAAATCTCTGTTGATTTTATTTTGTTTTAATACTCTGTTCTGTAAATCATTAAGATCATTCTGAATCTTTTCGATTGACTGAGCATCTTCGTTATTATCCTGTGCATTGTTTGCTTTGTATAACTTATTCATAGGAACAATAACTTTCTGAAGATTAGCAATGTTTTTAACAACCTGCTGTTCAAGTTCTGTATGTGCTAAAAGAGCTTCTGGATTTTCAGATGCAATTGAATCCTGTTGCTTTTCTAAAACTGTTAAATATTCCTGGAATTTGCTTTTCTGCTGTTCTAAAAGATTTTTGAATTTCTTTAATAAAGCAACACGTTCGTTTAATTCTTCCTTTGAAATTTCCATAAAAGTTTCCTCCCGTTTTATCCTTCTATGTTTACTGCATTTTCTACTTTTGCTGCAGGTGCATTTGCTGTACTGTTTGCAATCTGTCTCCATGAATCATTTACCTGTGTCATCATTGATAAGACAGATTCTAACTTTTTTCTGCTTTTTGTTATAGTCGCATTTACTAATTCTTCGTTAAAAAATATATAAAGTGACATAAGGTTTTTTGCAATATCTCCGCCTTTTTCCATATCAAGAGAAACCTGTAATTCTGTAATAATGCTTTGAGCTTTTTGAATTGCAATACCGTATTTTTCTATATTTGATGGTAAAATTTTATCCTGTGCATCAAGATAACTAATGGCCTGTGTTAATTGTTTAATAGCACCTTCATATAAAAGTACGACTAATCTTCCCTGACTTGCTGTACTTACATTAGTTTTTTGATACGCATTGTATGCATTTGAATATCCCATTGTAAACCTCCCTGGAATAACATGGTTCTTCTTCATTTTCGGTTTTTTAAAAAATTACTTTAGGAAAAAAAATAAGTTTGATAAAATTTAATTATTTAGTGGAAAAAAGTTGTTATCTTCATTATATTTATAATATTACTATATTTAAGGATGAGATATGGCAGAAGACCAGAATAATAAACCTAACAAAGATGATGATAATGATCCTTACAAATTTTTTAAATTTGCCGGTCCTGAAAATAATGATAAAGATAAAAAAAATAAAAATGGTAAGAAAAAACCAAAGATCTCTTTTTTTACAATATTGTTATTGATTATTGGTGTTATTATTATTGTTGATTATTGTTTTATTTCTAAAGATAATAATTTACTTGAATATTCAGTATTTAAAGAGAAAATTCAAAATGGTCAGATTGTAGAAGTTCAGATAACTGATTCGTATATAATTGGTTATGGTCCAGAAAAAGTAACTTCTAATCCTGATGCAAAAGGTTTTCCTTTATTCCAGACAGAGCCACAGAAATCAAGAGAGTCTTATAAATCAGCTCTTGTTTTAACAGAAGGTTTATTGGATTTACTTGATGAAAAAGGCGTTAAATATGAATTTGTTGCAAAACAGAATAATGTTATATTGTCTTTGATTTTAAACTTTTTACCTTTTATTTTGTTGATTGTATTCTCTGTTTTAATATTTAAAAAGATGGGCGGAAGTTCTGGCGGTGGCGGAATGGGAAGCATCTTTAATGTTGGAAGCAGTCGTGCAAAAGTTGTAGAAGAAGGTAAAATCAAGACTCGTTTTGCAGATGTTGCCGGTGTTGATGAAGCAAAAGAAGAACTTGTAGAAGTTGTAGACTTTTTAAAATCACCAAAAAAATATACAGATATTGGTGGTAAAATTCCAAAAGGGGTTTTACTTGTAGGCGATCCTGGAACCGGTAAAACTTTACTTGCACGAGCTGTTGCCGGAGAAGCAGGAGTTCCATTCTTCAGTATAAGCGGTTCTGATTTCGTAGAAATGTTTGTCGGTGTTGGTGCAAGTCGTGTTCGTGATTTGTTCAAACAGGCTAGAGAAAAAGCTCCTTGTATTGTATTTATAGATGAAATTGATGCTCTTGCAAAAAGTCGTGCTAATGGTTTTAGCAGTAACGATGAACGTGAACAGACATTAAATCAGCTTTTAGTAGAAATGGATGGTTTTGATAACGAAAAAGGTTTAATCGTTCTTGCTGCAACTAACCGTGTTGATGTACTTGATCCAGCTATTTTACGTCCAGGTCGTTTTGACCGTCAGGTTCCTGTAGAAAAACCTGATGTAAAAGGCCGTGAAGAAATATTACGTATTCATGCTAAAAATGTAAAACTTGAAGATGATGTTGATTTTGAAAATGTTGCACATGGAACAGTTGGATTTGCCGGAGCTGATTTAGCTAACGTTGTAAATGAAGCGGCTCTTCTTGCAGTAAGAAATGGTCGTAAGAAAGTTACAATGGATGATTTTAATGAAGCTATTGATAAAGTAAGCATTGGTCTTAAAAAGAAGAGTCGTAAAGATAATAAGAAAGAAATCAAACTTGTATCTGTTCACGAAACAGGACACGCTTTGGTTGGTGCATTTACTCCGGATCATGAACCTGTTAATAAAATTACAGTTGTTCCTCGTTCTCACGGTGTCGGCGGATTTACACAGTATCGTGAAGAAGAAGAAAAAAATATCATGTCTCGACAGGATATTATTAATGAAGTAGATGTTCTTCTTGGTGGTCGAGCTGCTGAACAGATTATCTTAAAAGATATTTCAACTGGTGCTTCTAACGATATTGCCCGTGCTACAGAACTTATTAAACGTATGATTACAGATTTTGGTATGTCAGATAAATTCAAGAATATGACTTTAGGAAAAGGCGTTCTTGGAAATCGTGGTGGAGAACCTTCTTTAGTTCGAGAATTTTCTGAAACTACACAGAATTATGTTGATGAAGAAATTGCCAGAATAATGAATGAACGTTATGAGTATGTATTAAAACTTCTTAAAAAACATAAGGAATTAATAGAAGTAGTTTCTAATCATCTTATTGAAAAGGAAACAATTGACGGTAAAGAATTCTATGAGATTGTAAAAGCAGAAAATCATTGTAAAGAATTAGAACAGTCAGTTGACGTAAAAGAGTAACTATTCTAAAATAGATAAGGTTAATGACTATGAAAAAATTATCTAAATTATTTATTAGCATTTTTATTATGCTTGGTTGTACAGTTGCTGCAAGTTCGCAGGGAATAACAACAGCTAGTGCATATTTTAAATCTATTTCTGAATATTATGCATCTTTATCTGATTATGAAGTAGATTTTGTAATCACAATTAATAGTAAAGAAACAATAGGAAAACTTTCGTATAAATCACCGAATCTTGTTCGTTTGGATTATTCAAAACCAAAAGATCAGTGTATTTGCTATAATGGTGAATTACTTACAATGTATCTTCCAGAATCAAATGCAGTATTACAGCAGCAGGCTAGATCTGGTGCTTCTGCACAAGGTCTTGCTTTAATGAGCAGATATTATACAATTGCTTATGAAACAGGTCAGGCTGCAGTTCCTCTTGATGCTACATCAGATGAAATGGTAGTAAAATTTATTCTTCACAGAAAGAGTGGATCTGAAGCTTTCCGTTATATTAAAATGGCAGTTGATCCTGAAACAAAACTTATCAGAAGAATGGAAGCTGTTACTCCAAACGGAATGACTTTTATTTTTAATTTCGGTTCTTATAGAGTTAATCAGGGTATTTCTGAAAACAGATTTATTTATGATGCGCCTTCATCGGCAAATAATTTAAACAACTTCTTATTGACGGAGTAGTTCAAAATGGAAAGTTTCGGCGAGATCTTAAAAAAGAAACGTACAGAAAAAGATTTAGATTTAGATACAATTGCTCGAGAAATTTCTATAGATAAAAGATATTTACAGGGATTGGAAGAAGAAGATAATTCTGCTTTTCCTGGTGAAGCTTACATGATAGGTTTCTTAAGAAATTATTCTAATTATCTTGATCTTGATACAGAATTTATTTTAAAACTTTACAATAATAAAAAAATTCAAGAATCGCCGGTTCCAATTCAACTTACTGCACCTCAACGTCCTACATGGCTTTTACCTGCAATTATTGCACCGATAGTTTTAGTTTTAGGAGTTGTTCTTACAGTATCAATTCTTTTAATTAATAAACATAAAGCTACAGAAGATCCTTCAGTTGTCGTTTCAAGTAAAATTAAAAATAAACAGTACGAAATTGATGATTCTAAATTTACACAGAGGGTTTATAAAGGCGATCAGCTGCTTATTCCTTCAGATAACGGACAAGTTATTTTAACAGTTCAGAATACTTTATCATCATTAGGATTGGAAACTCCTTCTGGTGTTTTTTATACAGATTTAGCAGAAGAGTCAGAAATTGATATTAATGGTGATTCTAATGCAGATTTAATTGTATACGTTTCAGATTTGTCTTATACCGATGAAACACGTGGTGTTGAATTAAGCGTATTGTTGCGTCATGGTGTTACTAATGAACCTACAAATGTTTATGTTGATGAAATTCCATTCTCTGATGAAGTTAAATCTAAACATCCACAGAAAGTTATTATCGAAGACAATCGTGCTTATCCATTTACTGTAAACGCTTCGTTCCGTGGAACATGTTTATTCCGTGATAAAGTTGATTCTTCTGATTCAGTTGAAACTTACTTTACAAGTGGTGAAGTCTTTACTGCAACTCCACATAATGGAATAAGATTGTGGATGTCTAACAGTAATACTGTAAAACTGACAATTATTGCTGATTCAAAGAGCTTTGATCTTGATATCGGTGTTGCAGGACATGTTCTTGTAGAAGATATTAAATGGATTAAAGATACAGACGGTAAATATCGTTTAGTGGTAATCGAACTTGACTAGTTTTTTTATCGATCAGCATGGTTGTGCAAAAAATCAAACAGATAGTGAACTCATAACTGGTTATTTAACTGAAAAAGGTTTTATTCATACTTTTGATGCTTCATCTGCAGATTTTATTCTAATAAATTCATGTGGTTTTATTCAGTCTGCAAAAGAAGAATCTATTAATTCAATTTACGAAATCAAAAAAAATTACCCTGACGCAAAAATAATTTTAACCGGTTGTCTTGCTGAACGATATTCAAAAGAATTGTTTGAATCAATTCCAGAATTAGACGGTGTTTTTGGTAACGGTGATTTATCAAAAATTGCAGAATTTGTTGAATTATGTAAAGAACAGCGAAACATCCAGACTTTTGAACAGAAAGGTATTTGTGAAGGAAAACGTCCTGTAATTTATAATTATCCTAATTCAGCTTATGTTAAAATTACAGAAGGTTGTTCAAATCATTGTTCTTTTTGTGCAATTCCATTAATTCGTGGGGAGATGAGAAGTCGTCCAGCCAGTGCAATTATTAATGAAATCAGTGAACTTATAAACAGAGGCATTTTTGAAATTAATATTATTGGTCAGGATATTGCAGCTTATGGAACAGGTGCTGATGATATTAATCTTTTTTCAGATACTGAATTTGAAAAAACAGAATACTGTAATAATCTGGAAAAAATTGCAGATAAAAATTCTACTTCGGGATTAAGTCTTCTTTTAAAATTAATCACTAAGATTAAAGGGGAATTTGTAGTCAGATTTTTATATATTCATCCGGATCATTTTAATCTTGATATTCTGGAAGCAATTAAATCAGATAAAAGATTTTTGCATTATTTTGATATTCCGTTTCAAAGTGGTGATGATGAAATCATTTTAAAAATGGCAAGAAAAGGAACTTCATCATCTTATAAAAAATTAATAGAAAATATTAGAAATGTTTTACCAGATTGTGTTTTACGCACAACTTTTTTAACAGGTTTTCCAGGTGAATCTGATAAAGCATTTGAAAATACAAAACAGTTCTTAAAAGATATTCGACCGGACTGGTCAGGATGTTTTGCATATAGTCGTGAAGAAGATACACCTGCATATTCTTTTAAGAATAAAGTAAGTTCTAAAATAAAAGAAAAAAGATGTGGAATTTTAGAAGAAACACAATCAGAAATTACTACAGAAAAATTGAATTCTTATGTTGGTAAAACAGTCTGGGTTTTGATTGAAGAAATTATTCAGAATATTAATCAGGAAAATGATGGAGAAGGTCTTGCAATTGGACGTGCATGGTTTCAGGCTCCAGATGTAGATGGCTGTGTTGTCGTCCGCTATGATTTGGATTCAAAAGAAGAAAATGAATGTGTTCAGCCTGGAAAAGTCGTTAATGTTCAGGTAATAGCAAATACTGGTGTTGATTTAGATTCGCGTTTTATTTCATTGAGGAAGTAATGTCAGAAATCCAGAAGTATCTTGATGTTTTAAATGAACAGCAGTTAAAAGCAGTTACTCATGAAGGTTCTCCGCTGTTAATTCTGGCTGGTGCTGGTTCTGGAAAAACTCGTGTAATCACAACAAAAATTGCATATCTTATAAATGTAAAGAATGTTGATCCATATTCAATTTTGTCTGTAACTTTTACGAAAAAAGCTGCCAATGAAATGAAAGAACGTGCAATTGCTATGGAAAACGAAAGTGAAAAAAGTCAGATTAGAACTTTTCACTCGTTTGGTACATGGTTTTTAAGAAAATATTATGAAGAAGCCGGACTGGAAAAAAGTTTTACTATTTATGATGATGAAGATATGGCTATACTTGTAAGACAGGCAGTTCCGTCACTTTCTAAGAAGGAAGCAGGTGTTGTTGCAAAACAGATTGCTCTGGCAAAAGATTACTGTCTTACTCCTTTGGATGATTTGACTTTTATTCAAAGTGATTTTGATTTAAACGATATTTACGCCGAATATCAGAAAAAACTTCATGCCTGTGGAAATGCTGATTTTGGTGATTTAATTATGCTTCCTTATCAGGTAATGGAAAATGAACCTATGATTGCTCATCAGATACATAATCGTTTTAAAGTAATTATGGTTGATGAATATCAGGATTCGAATATTGCTCAATACAAACTTTTACAGAAATTATCTGGAATTACAGAAGGAAATGATTCATATGTTTGCGTTGTCGGTGATGATGATCAGTCTATCTATCATTTTAGGGGAGCTGAAGTAAAAAATATTTTAACTTTTCCGGATAAATTTCCAAATACTCAGATAATACGTCTTGAGACTAATTATCGTTCAACTAAAAATATTCTTGAAGCTGCTAATGTTGTAGTACAAAAAAATGAAAACAGACTTGGTAAGCAGCTAGTTGCAGATAGAAAAGATGGTGGTAAACCGGTTCTTGCTTATCTTCCTAGTTATAAGGATGAAGTTTCTTTTTGTACAAAGTTGATTCAAAAATCTGTAGAAAACGGTGGTAAATATAAAGACTGGGCAATTCTTTATAGAATGAATGCTCAATCTATGAACTTTGAAAATGATTTTATCCGGAATAAAATTCCTTATGCGGTTGTAGGTTCATTAAAATTTTATGAACGCGAAGAAATCAAAGATGCCTTGGCTTATATTTCACTTTTTGCAAATCCTAAGGATGAAGTTTCTTTTAGACGCATTGTTAATAAACCGACTCGTGGTATTGGAGAAAAATCTCAGGATTTATTATTGGAAAAAGCACAGAAAATTGTCAAAGATGAAAAAGGTAATGATGTAATTGTATATGAAAATCTTTTGACGGTGTGTAAAGAAAATGCTTTATCATTTTCAAAAAAAGCACAGGAAGGCATTTTATCTTTTGTAAAGTTATATGAAAGTATTCAGGAATTTTTACTGGAAAATAAAGATAATCAAACAAAAAAACTTTCTGATTTATTAAATTTTATTATTCAGCATTCAGATTTAAAACAATATCATAAAGCAGGGAATGAAGTAGAAGGAACTCAGCGGGAACAGAATTTACAGGAATTGGTAAACAGTGGTGTAGAGTATGATTGCACTTTAGAAGGTCTTACTGCGTTCTTGGATTCAATCAATCTTGATAGAACTGCTGCATCTGATGAAAAGGAATCGTCAGATGATGTTGTTACTTTAATCACGCTTCATAATACAAAGGGGCTGGAATTTAATAAGGTAATTATTACAGGTTTGGAAGAAAATGTATTTCCTAGAAATGATAAGCAGGGTGATGATTTGGAAGAAGAAAGAAGACTTTTTTATGTTGGAATTACCCGTGCCCGTGATGAACTTTATATTACCAGTTGTGCAAATCGTGTTTTATATGGAAATCTTCAGTATATGGCTCCAAGTAAATTCTTGCAGGATACAGAAGATGTATTTAAAGTAATCGGAACTCCTTCTTCTACAGGTTATTCAAATTATTACAGTGGTTATCGTTCTTATGGTTATGGATATGGGGCTGGTAAACCTGATTATTCTATTTATGGTGATAAAAGTGAACTTGCAAAAAAATGGTGTAAAGGAACTAAAATTTACCATGATGATTATGGTTATGGTCAGATAATTAAAACTGTATTAGAAGATCAGGAATTTGTTATTGAAGTAAAATTTGAAAATTCGGGAATAAAAAAATTTATGCCCGAATATCAGGGAAAAAATCTGGATATTATAAAATAGATTTTTAATTATCTCTTCGTATATAAGTTGCTCTAGGTCTTGCTGTAATTTCTACACGTCGATTTCTTGCACGACCTTCTTCTGTACTGTTCGTATCTCTTGGGATTGTTCCGCCGCATCCTTTATATGTAAAGATGTTTTTGTCTATTCCTTCTGCAATCAATGCATCACGGATTGTAAGAGCACGTTCGATGGAAAGTTTTAACTGTCCGACAGGTTTTCCAACATCTGCAGTATGTCCTTCTACAAGAATTGTATATCCATCATCTAAGAGTAAATCTTTGAGCTGTTCTGCAATTATTCTGATTTTATCAATTTCACCAGGAAGAAGTTTTGGTGAATCAGGATAGAAATTTAACTGCATTGAATATTTCCATCCGTCTGGAGTCTGTTCTGCTTCTATACCTGGAACCGGATTTGCAGCAAAATCCTGCATGAATTTTTCTGTTTTTACATAGAATATTTCTGTTTTTTCTGGTGTTGCTATATTGTAAACCAGATTTTCTTTATCAAGAAGAATTACAACTTTACCTTCGCTTAATAGTTTAACATTTTCTGGTAAAGTAAGAATTTTTAATGCATCACTTCTTTTAATTACCGGATCTGTTCGGTTTCTTCCGAATACTTCTGTTGCTTTTATGTATAAAGGATCATTTCCTATTCGTTTTTCGTATCTTTCAGGATTATCTGTATAATCATAAACTAAAAGTCCGTCTTTTTTTACGGTTTCGGTATTTACCATTCCTCTTTCATAAATTACATTCATGTTTTCATCCCAGATTTTTGGGAAAAGAGCAGGGTAAACTGAATCTTTTACATATTCTCCATGTACTGTAAAAGAACCTCTTGCATCAATAATTATTCCTGAATATTTTCTTGATGGAACTGTTTCTATAGGTTCTTCTGGTGTATACGGATATTTGTGTTTTACTAAGAATTTTCCAATATTATTTATGTTTAATGTATTTTTTGTTTTTAATTTTTTTGCATCTGTAGAAAATACGTCTGGAGTTTTATATCCGCCCATAATAAAAGCATATAAATCGTTTATGGAAATATCTTCAGATACAACATAATCTGCTATAGTTCTATATGAATCAGCATAAAGTGATAATAAAGGTGGCTGTATAAGTTCAGGCATTTTTGAAATAATATGACTTGAAGCCTGTTTTTTACCGGAAGGCATTTGTAATTTTGCTTTTGCTGTATCTAAACTGATGTTAGAAATAAATTCTCTTGTAACCCAGTTGATTTCACTTTTGGATTCAACGCTTCCTTTTGGAATTGCAAATAAATTCGCAGATAAAGACAAAGAGATTGTTAAAATTGTTAAATTAAAAAGATTCTTTTTCATTAGTTCTTTATCGGGAGATTTTACTTGGAATATAAAGAATTTTTCCTATACTTAAGACACTTTTTTCACTTATATTGTTCAAATCACAAATGGCTTTTACAGTAGTTCCATATTTTTTTGCAATTCCCCAGAGAGTGTCTCCTTTTACTACTTTATATTTTATTGGAATATCAAGAGGTTCTATTGTTTTTAATGCTTCTAACGCAGCTTCTTCCATTCCTAAAGGAAGACGTATTTTTGATTCGTGAGTTGGATGTGTAAAACCTTCTTTAAACGATGGATTAAGTCTTTTTAAAATATCCTGGTCAATTCGTAAAGCGTTTGCAAGTTGTTTAAGAGAATACGGACGTTTTACGGTGATGTAATCAAATAAGCCGTTTCTTTCATTTATTAAGGATTCATATTCTTCCTGGTGAAGCGGAATATTTGTTTCGTAATAAGTTGAATTAATTGCTAAATCTGCAATTGCTAAAAGCTTTGGAACATAATCCTGAGTCTGTTTTGGAATAAGATTATTTTTACATAGACTCCAGAAGTCTTTTTCTGTTGTTTTTGCCAAAGCTCTTGTCATTGCTCCGGCTCCACAGTTGTATGCTGCAAT
Source organism: uncultured Treponema sp. (assembly GCA_937892225.1). Classification (GTDB taxonomy): domain Bacteria; phylum Spirochaetota; class Spirochaetia; order Treponematales; family Treponemataceae; genus Treponema_D. The sequence continues at coordinate 11,482 of CALAUH010000301.1, read as the reverse complement.
TGCAATAAGCCAGTCACCGAAAGTTTTATAGTTTTCCTGTAATTTTTTTATTGCAGCATAAGTTTCGTACCATGGATCAAGGCGTTCATCTACATAATCATTTACAGTTAAATAAGGTTTTACTGAATTTGTCATGAATTGCCAGATACCGACGGCTCCAGATTTTGAACGTGCACTTGGTTTGTAATAAGATTCAACGACAGGTAAATATTCAAGTTCTGGTGGAAGTCCTTCGTCTGCAAGAAGTTTTCTTACATATATTCTATATTCAACTGCATTTTCTAATGATTCGCATAATAAAGTGTTATATCTTTTTTGCAAAAATAATTGACGGAATTTTTCTACACTTTCGTTTTCATATCCGTCTAAAGTTAATGTTGTATATTCGGTTTCTTTATCTTGAATCTGTTTTAAGCGGTGTGATTTGTCTAAAGAAAAGAAAACTTTTTTATAGGCATGAATCTGCTGATTTTCGATTTTTGATGATAAAAATTCATTCGCATCTTCATTTGTTTCTAAAACCGATGCAAAAAGTGAGTAGGAAAAGCAGAAAAACAAAAGTGCAAAATGAATTTTTTTCATTAAAGTTTATTGCCTATATAAATACCAGCCCATTCCCAGTTTCCGTTAATTTCTGGATCAAGTGGAAAGTCAATCTTTCTAAAATAAAAATACCATACAGAAACAGAAGAATTCCATCCCCATGTTTTTAAATATGCTTCGTTTGAAGAAGAAGATTCGTCAAGTTCGTCTGCACAGCGAACAACATTTCCGTCAAACCAATCCTGCATAGAAAAATCTTCTATTTCTGAATTGTCATCAGAATTGTCCTGCTTCCAAGACATTGTAAAGAAATTTACTTTTGCTTTATATGTGTCTAATGAATATCCGTCATATTCTTTAATTGCTTTTCTTACGGCATTTTCAAGACGAGATAATGAACTGAATGTCCAGTCTTTAGAAGATTTATTAAAGTCAACGAGTCTTTTTGAATTTTTATATGCATCCGGATCATCAGGAATCTGGATTGTAGTTGCGTCTGGCTGTTCAAGGAACTGTAAACTTGTTTTAAGAACTTCTTCCCACTGATTTTCTTTTTTATATTCATGACTTAATCTTAAGTAAAGTTCAGTTGTATTTACATCCTGATGAAATCTGTTTATAAGTTCATTAAAATATTTGATTTTATGACTTGGAGTTTTACTGATTTGTATTAAATTCTGAAGACAGATAAAATGTACAGAAGTTCCTTTTATAAGAATGTCTGGACATGTCTGTAAAATTCTGTCGAAATAATATTCTGCAATTGGTTCTGCATTTAATTTTACATAAGCATATGCAGTTTCTAAAAGATATGCAGCGTTATAAATATCTTCTGGAGTTGTTTCAACAATATTTGTTAAAAATAAAATCAGGTTTTGATAATCTTCTTTTTTAAGATAATCTTTTGCAATCAGATTTATAATGGCATATTTTTGTTCTGGCCTTAAAATCTGTGTTTTTAAACTTAATTTATATTGTTCAAGAGCATAAGTATCTGACTGTTCTTTGTTATCTTTCTTGCAGCTGATACAGTTGAATGCAAGAGTTACGAATAAAAATGATAAAAAAATCTTTTTTGACAGGCTGCTTAATTTTTTCATTTTTTAAATTTATCATAGTGCTAAGTTATTGTAAAGATTAAAATTAACAGTTAAAATAGAAATATATTAGTATTTTATTATATTATGTCAGATGGAGAAATTATGACTAAGAATAAAAAAATATTTCTTAATGTAATTATAGTTTTATCAGTTTTATTATTAATTTCTATTCTTTTAATTACTTTTTTTCTTGCAAATAAGCAGCATACAAAAATCTTTAATGTTTTACCAATAACACTTTTTCTTTTTGGTGTAATAATAACTTCATTTGCATATGCGGTTACAAAAAGTGCTTATCAGGTTTTTATAGGATTAAGTTTTTGTGCAATAGGTATTTTTACTTTTCTGCTGATTGCTCATATCATCCCTTTTTCAATTCTAGAATGGTGGCCGATTATCGGTGTTATTACAAGTGTTGTTTTGTTTATTTCAGGTTACTATCAATATAAAAGAATTAAAGCAGGATTTTTTCTTCCTTCAGTTTTAATTTTTATTTTCAGTGCATTTTTATTCTTATTTTCTTTTAAGATTTTGCCATTTTCATTTAGAAAAGTTGTAATTATCGGAGGACCGTTACTTATTGCCTTCTGGGGTGGTTTTCTTATTGCATTCTATTTTGTACAGAAAAAGTATAAGAAATTTATTCTTAAGGAAGATGGCCCAAGTCAGTTTGAAGATGATGAAATTATTCCAGAAAAAAAATAAATTATTTTTATTTTTAATAGTAATTATTCTTTTCGAAAAACCTTTGTTTGCTAAAAAAAAGCCGAAGGTAACAAATTCGTCTATTGTCGTAAATGAATCAGACAGTCTTTCAGATACTGCAGTAAAAATTCCTGTTATTAACAAGAAACGTACATATTTCATGCAGATTGATAAATCAATTATGGATGATGTAGAAAACGGTTCACCTAAAAGTATTAAAAGAGCAATGAATAATATTAGAAAAGGTGAAGCAGAATATACAGATAAAGAACGTGTATTGATTTATGTAGTTGCATCGGTTATGGAAATTGTTTATCCATCAGAAAAAATAACTTGGAATGTAGTTGACTGTTCTAAAGATAACGCTTATGTCGGTGCACTTAATTCTGTAAGAAACGGAGTTTTTGATTTTAGTACTGGAAATGAAGATTTTCTTTCTGTAATAATTCCTTCTTTGGTTTTTCTAAAAACAAACGCATCGGAACTTGAAATTTACGAGCAGTGTGAAAAAGCTTTAAAGCTTGCACTTGAAATGAATAGTGATTCAATTCTTGCAAACTATCTGATGGGATTATTTTATGAATCAAAAGAAATGTATTCAGAAGCAGAACCGTATCTAAAAAAAGCATATGAAAAAGAAAGTTCATGTTTTGAAGTCGGTATAGCATATTCAAAAGCGTTAAGTAAAAAAGGAATGATTGAAGAAGCACGGCTTGTCGTAAAAAATGTTGCCGGAAATAATGAAGATAATATTGAAGTTTTAAAACAAAATGCCTATATCGCTTTTGATAATCTTGATTTTGAAGCTGCAGATGATTATGTTACAAAAGTTCTTCAGAAAAATCCAAATGATTTGGAATTTGTATTGTTTAAAGCAAAAATATTAATAGAAAGAAATGATTATATTCATGCTGTATCTCTGCTTGATATATATGCCAGACAGAATACTACAGATATAGATTATCTGATTTTGCGTACAAAAGTTCAGCTTGACTGGAGTAAAAACGTTAAGGCTGCAACAGAAACTATTGAAAAGGCTTTGATGTATTATTCTGAAAATGAAGAAGTTTTACTTCTTGCAGCAAAAGTTTCTTCTGCATCTGAACTTCCTGTAGCAGGAAAAATGTCTGATGAATATGCTGCAATTTTATTGGAAAAAAATCCTGAAAATTCTGATGCACTTATTTATGTTTTCGACGGAGCTTTTAGAAATAAAGAGTGGCGTAAAGCATATGATATTACGCATGAACTTATAAAAAATGATAAAACAAATCCTGATGTAGTATTAAGACATGTAAAAGCCTGTATTCAGAATAAGAAAAATTCAGAAGCACTTGATACAGCAATAAAAGCCTATAAAGAAAATCCTGATGATGAAACAATAATTCAGGCTTATGTTCTTGCATATTCATCTGTCGGTAATAAAAATACTGCTATGTCTATAATTAATTCAATGCTTCCAAATGCATCTCCTAAAATAAAAAGCTTTTTGTATTATAGAAGAAGTTTCCTTTATAAAGGTGAAGAAGATATATTAGCAGATTTGCGTTCTTCTTTGATTGTAAACCCTAGAAATTCAGATTCTCTTTTCAGATTATATGAAATTTATTTTAATAAGAAAGATTATAAAAAAGCACAGTATTACTTACGTCAGATAGTTGCCATAAATCCTAATGATTCTTCTGTAAAAGAATTAAATGATCAGTTAACTTCCTTAATAAATCAATAATTTTTTATAAAAAAAAATAATATCTTAGATAAGAATGTAGACACAAGACATTAATAAAGATATACTTGTAAAATTGATATTAGTATCAAAAAAAATAATTATATATAGGACGGAATAATATGTCATTTATCCCATTATTACAGGCTGCAGCCCCAGATGGTACACAGGCTGGTTTAGGTGGTGGCGGTTTAATTACTTTTTTACCACTTTTATTATTATTTGTAGTTTTCTATTTCTTCCTTATTCGCCCTCAGAATAAGAAACAGAAAGAAACACAAAAAATGATTGATGCATTAAAGAAAGGTGATAAAGTTATTACTATTGGCGGCATTCACGGTGTTGTTTCTTCTGTAAAAGACAAAACTGTTGTTGTAAAAGTTGATGATAATGCAAAAATTGAATTCAACAAAACAGCAATTGCAACAGTAGAAAAGAGTGAAGAAGAAATTGCTGCAGAAGCTAAAAAAGCTGTTGAAGCAAAAGAAGCTAAAAAATCAAAGAAAGCAAAAAAAGAAGATGATGCTGAAAAAGCAGAAATCAATGAATAAAAAAAATTAGTTGGAGTTTAAAAATGAACAAACGTGTGCGTTTTGTGATACTTCTTGCATTTCTTGCAATTTGTTTCTTGTTCCTCTGGCCATCTATCTGCTGGTATGGAAGAACTCCTAAAGAAGTACAGACACTTGCTTTAGGTTCTACAGAAAAAATTAAAGATTATGCACAAGCTCAAGCTTCTAAAGATGTAATCGCAATTAAAGAATTAGCAAAAAATAACCCAGACAGCAAACTTGATGAAAAGTATGCCTGGATTGAAAAAAAAGCTGCTGCAAAGTACAAGAAGTATGGTGAAAAAGCACCTGCTGAAATGACAGTAGGAGCTGTACTTAATGCTTATAACAGCGAACTTGATTTCATGGATGATATTCAGACTAAATATCGTAATGAAATTCTTAAAGCAAAAGATCATTATGAACAGTCAGTAAAACTTGGTCTTGATTTATCTGGTGGTATGAACGTAATCGTTCGTGCTAATCTTGATGAAGCTGTAAAAGCTCAGGGTGATAGTCTTGCATCATCAGAAGTTGATGGTTTCAAAAAAGAAGCAATGGCTAATGTACTTGAAAATCTTACAAGCAGAATTGACCGTTTCGGTCTTACTTCACCAACAATCAGACAGCAGGGTGAAGATAGAATCTATATTGAAATTCCAGGTGCTGCACAGGCAGATGCTATTAACTCATTGATTATGGGTAAAGGTATGTTGAACTTCCGTTTAGCAGATATGCAGGCAACAAGTGATTTCAAAACATATTATGCACAGCATCCAGCATCAACTTTCAATGCTGCTGGTGAATTAGTAGATCCATCTATTATTCCAGAAGATTGTGAAGTTTTCGGAATGTATACAAAAGATTCATACGGTCTTGATGAACGTTATGACTGGCTCGTTGTAAAAAAAGAAATCGCACTTGATGGTAAACACATTCAGGCTGCTGAAGTAAGCCAGGATCAGTATACTGGTATGCCAACTGTTAATTTCAAACTTGATGCAGAAGGTACTACAATTTTTGGTGAATTTACAGGTGCTCACGTAAAAGATTATCTTGCAATCATAAGTGATAATAAAGTTAAATCTAATGCTCAGATTGATGATGCTATCAATACTGGTAGTGTTCAGCTTCGTGGTGCATTCAGTGAAGAAGAAGCAAGAAATATTCAGAAAGTTCTTTCAACTTCTTGGTTAAATGTTCCTCTTGAAGTAGAAAGTCAGCAGGTAATTGGTGCTTCTTTAGGTGAACAGGCAATTAATCAAGGTAAATGGGCTATTTTACTTGGTCTTGCAGCAATTTTAGTATTCATGCTTATTTTCTATAAAGGTGCTGGTATTAATGCTGTTTTAGCTCAGGTATTAAACTTATACATTATGTTCTCATTCCTTTCTGCTTTCAATTACACACTTACACTTTCTTCTGTTGCCGGTATGATTCTTACAATCGGTATGGCAGTAGATGCTAACGTATTGGTATTTGAACGTATTAAAGAAGAATTAAGAGCTGGTAAGAGTCGTGCAGCTGCAATTTCTTTAGGTTTCGATAATGCTTTATGGGCAATCTTAGACTCTAACATTACAACATTTATTGCTGCTATATTCCTTTCATTACTTGGTTCAGGTGCTGTACAGGGATTCGCAGTTTCTTTAGCAATTGGTGTTGGATCTTCAGTATTTACAGCATTATTTGTTTCAAGATTAATTTTCGACTTCCAGACAGATGTATTACATGTTAAAAAAATAAGTATTGGTTGGGGGATTAAACAATGAGAAAGACAATAAAATTTAGTAAAGGTTTTATTCCTGCAACAATTTTAAGTAGTGCAATTATTATTTTTGGTATTGTTGGTTTCTTTGTAAAAGGAATTAACTTTGGTATTGATTTTAAACCAGGTCTTATTGAAGAAGTTCGTATTGCTCCTCCAGTAGCAGAAGTTGTTTATAATGGTTCTGCTAACATTACAGTAGATTTATCTGCAGGTCAGATGGATGTTGTAATCAGTGGTATTGGTGCTGAAAACGAAACACGTACATATAATTTCCTTCAGATTCAGGATGTTAATGCTTTAGCTGCTGAATTAAGAAAGATTGATGGTGTAGAAGTTAAAGTAAATGATGGTTCATTTGCAACAACAAAATTGTTCTTAAACTCTGCAGTTACAAATCAGATTACAAATGTTCCTTTCTACATTTATCCAGCTGGAACTTCTGCAATTACAACAGACGATGTTCGTGATGCAATTTCTTTATTGGAAGGTGCTGATGTAAAACAGCTTGGTGAAGGAGCTGATGCAAGTTACCAGATTCGTATTGGTGTTTCAGAAAATTCAACACAGGCTAATGTAATTTCAGAAATCAATCAGAAATTAAACAATAAATTTGGTGCTGAAAAAGTTGCAATTGTAAAAACAGACTTTATCGGTTCAGGTATGTCAAAATCAAATACAATAAAATCTATTATCGTATTTGTTGTAACTGTATTGTTAATCTGGCTTTATGCTGCAATTCGTTTCCACTGGGACTTTGCTCTTGGTTCAATTATTGCGTTGATTCATGACTCTTTGATAATGTTAACATTCATTATCTGGACTCAGATGGAATTCTCATCAATCGTATTGGCAGCTATTCTTACAATCGTTGGTTACTCAATCAACGCTACTGTAGTTATTCTTGACCGCATTCGTTACAACATGAAGATGATGCCAGATGTTAAATCATTTACACAGATTTTAAATCAGTCTTTGACAGATACATTCACACGTTCTGTTTTAACAACTGTTACAACTTTACTTGCAGTTATTGCATTGTTCGTATTTACAACAGGAAGTATTAAAGACTTCTCTCTTGCAATGATTGTTGGTTTGGTTTGTGGTATGTATTCTTCTATCTTTATTTCAAGTGCATTTATTTCTGCTTGTCGTAAAGGTTGGAAACCAGAATTTGGTGTACATCATTCATTAAAAGAATAGAATAACTCGTTCTTAAAATATATCCCGTCACTTTTTTGTGGCGGGTTTTTTGTTTTAAATACTATTGAATTTAAATTTATAAAAGTTTTATAATCACTTATGCAGATTTTAAAAGCAGATGTATTAGGATTTTGTTTTGGTGTTCGTCGTGCAGTCGAACTTGCAGAAAAAGCCTTAAATCAGAATCAAGACAATAAAGTATATTCACTCGGTCCACTTATTCATAATGAAAATACACTGCAGGTTTTAGAAAATAAAGGTTTACAAATCATACAGGAAAATCAAATAAATCTTATTCCTGAAAACTCTACAGTAATAATCAGAGCACATGGAGTTTCTCCTTTAATTATAAATCAGCTTGAAGAAAAAAAATGTAACATTATAGATGCAACTTGTCCCAGAGTAAAAGCCAGTCAGAAAATGGTAGAACGTTATACTAATCAAAATGATTTTGTAATTTTAACTGGTGATAAAAATCATGGTGAAGTAATTGGAATTGCCGGTTATGCCGGAAAGAATTTCAGTTTAATTCAAGACAGTTTAGAAGCCGAGAAATTTGAATTAAAAAATGATGATAAAATCAATGTAATTTTATTAAGTCAGACAACGTACAGCCCGAATGAATTTGAAAAGATTCAGACTATATTTAAATCACGTTTTAAAAATTTTGCAGTTATGAATACAATATGCCCTGCTACGGAAGAAAGACAGAATGCACTTAAACAGTTGTGTACAAAAGTAGAAGGAGTTCTTGTTATTGGTGGGAAATCTTCTGCAAATACAAAACGTCTTTTTGTTACAGCTCAGGAAAATTGTAAAAATGCAGCGTATATTCAAAGCTATTTGGATATTCCAGAATATTTTTATAATTTGAATTCTGTCGGTATAACAGCCGGTGCTTCGACTCCTGATGATATTATTCAGGAAGTTATAGAAAAACTTTCTAAATCATAACTGATTGAATTAAATAAAATTATTATGCTATAATAACCCATTATGAGTAGATGTTTTGCAATGTTAAAACCAGGTGTTGTAAACCGCCGCCTGGTAGGCGAAGTAATTGAACGCCTTGAAAAAAAAGGTTTAAAATTAGTTGGTATGAAAATGATGCATGTTTCTGAGGAACTTGCAGCTGCTCACTATGCTGAGCACAAAGGTAAACCATTTTATGATGGTTTAATTTCATATATCACTTCTGGTCCTGTTGTTGCTATGGTATTACAGGCAGATGATTGTGTAACTTTAGTTAGAAAGATGTGTGGTGCAACAAAACCTGAAGAGGCTGCTCCTGGAACAATCCGTGGAGATTATTGTACACATACACAGAGAAATATTATTCACGCATCGGATAGTGATGAAAGTGCAGCAAGAGAAATCAATCTTTGGTTTAAAGAAGAAGAAATTTTTGACTGGAATGATTGTGAATCTGGCTGGTACTAATAGAATTTAATCACATAAAGGTAAAGAAATGGAATCTAAATCAGTAGGTGTTATCGGAGCTGGAGCCTGGGGAACAGGTTTTGCGCAGGCACTTGCACGCGGAAATCATAAAGTTCAATTATGGGCTTTGGAAGATGAAGTTGTAGAATCAATTAACAAAGAACACGAAAATAAAAAATTTCTTCCTGGATATAAACTCGAAGAATCTATGACTTGTTCAAAAGATATTGTCGAAGTTGCAACAGGAAAAGATTATCTTGTAATTGCATCTCCATCATTGTTCTTAAAAAGCACTATTGCAAAAATTGTTGATGTACCTAATATTGCAGACGGTTCAACAATAGTATTGTCTTTAACAAAAGGATTTGTTCCTTCTGAAAATGGTCCAAAGTTAGTTTTGGAAACTATGGAAGAAGCTTTACCTGCTTGTTACAAAAATAAAACAGTTTATGTAGCAGGTCCTAGTCACGCAGAAGAAGTTGCTATGGGAAAATTAACTGGTCTTGTAGCTGCTTCTGTTAATCCTAAAAATTCTATTAAAGTTCGTGAATTAATGCGTGTTCCTGGATTAATGCCTTATTCAAGTTTTGATATTATCGGTGTTCAAATTTGTGCCGCTGCAAAAAATGTTGTTGCAGTTGTATATGGTGCTTTGGATGCAATTGCAGAAACTTCAGATAAATTTGGTGATAATACAGAAAGTCTTTTAATGGCTGCAGGCCTTAATGAAATAATGACTCTTGGTTTTGCAATGGGTGCAACTCATGCAGAAACATTTGCATCAATTTCTGGTGTAGGTGATTTAGACGTTACCTGTAAGAGTAAATATGGAAGAAACAGACGTTTTGGTCAGGATATAATCAAAACTGACTTGCTTTCTAAATTTACAGATATTGATGATATTATTGCAAATGTTGGAAAAATCGGTTATTTACCAGAAGGTGCAATTGCCTGTAAATATGTTCATCAGATTGCAGAAGAAAAGGGAATTAAACTTTTTATCTGCGAAGGATTATATAGAATCTTGAATAAAGAAATAACTGCAAAAGATTTTCTTGATATTCTTACAGAACAGGGAAAGAGCAGTTATATCAGAAGAAAAAAACGTTTGTGTTAGAAAATTAAAATTGAGGAATAAAAATGCTTGAAAAATTAACAGGTACTTTTAGTAACATAATTAAAACTCTTAGTGGTAAATCTACAATCACAGAAAAGAACATCGAGGAAACAGTTGAGCAGATTAAAATGGCTTTATTGGAAGCCGATGTAAACTTAAGAGTAGTTCGTCGCTTTGTTAATTCAACAATAGAAGAAGCAAAGGGAGAAAAGGTATTAAAATCTGTTAATCCAGGCCAGCAGTTTGTAAAAATTATTAATGATAAAATGGTCAGTATGCTTGGAGATTCAAAACAGGATCTTCATCTTAAAGGACCAGATACACAGTCTGTAATTTTAATGCTTGGTCTTCAGGGTGCCGGTAAAACAACTGCCGCACATAAATTAGCATTTAAACTTAAAAAAGAGCGGCATTTTATTTTTAGCCTCGCTCCTTGTCTTTTGGTCAGCCAGAGGTCTGATCTATCTGAACGATACTTATGCTGACTCTTATCAGGCAGAATATAACTATGGCAGTGCTGTCAGTGCCTATGGTCTTCTGACCGGTATGCGTCTGGATCTGAAGTATAATAAAAAAGGTGCAGGTGGTTTTGAAAACCTGCAAGCGGCAAGCTGGGAAGATGAGGTCAAAATGAATGTCCTGGACATTGATTTTAAGGCCTTATCTGAGACGGATGAGGAACCCTATGCCTCCATCGATGCCTATGTGGCAGCACAGAAGCCAGGTAATCAAAATGAATATACAGGCTTATTTAAAGGTAAGAACCTGATCTTTTTTACAGCGGAAGCCTTCTCAGGGGATCTGATCGATGAGGCGCTTACACCAACCTTATATCGTCTGGCCAACAAGGGCATTCAGTTTACTGACTACTATGTACCTGCATCTGCAGGTACCACCGGCGGCGAGTATGAAAATATCTTTGGTCTCCTTCCCATGACAGGAGGCAGCTCCATGAAGGATACCGCTTCCTTCTGTAATTACTTTACCATGGGCAATCAGCTAAACCGACTGGGCTATACAGGCTACGCCTTCCATAATAACAGCTATACCTTCTATGACAGGCATAAGACCCATATCAATTTAGGTTATTCTGAGGGCTTTATGGGCTATGGAAATGGTATGGAAAAGTATGTAAGCAAAAGCTGGCCCCAGAGTGATAAGGAGATGCTTGAGGGTACCATTGAGCTTTATCTGGACAGGCAGCCCTTTAATGTTTACTACATGACCGTCAGCGGTCACAGTGATTACTCTGTGGAAAGCAATGACATGGCGGATAAAAACTGGAAACGAGTGGTGAATCTGCCCTACTCCAACCGTGTCAAGGCTTAT
>CALAUH010000300.1 GCA_937892225.1 uncultured Treponema sp. | reverse complement strand
TACAATTTATACAAACAGATACAAAGCACAAACTGCAGCAAATAATCTCAAGGAATAAAAATGAGTTTAATTATTGCCGAAATAGGAACTTCTCACGAAGGTTCATTAGAAAAAGCATATCAATTAATAGATGCTGCTGCCAGTTCCGGAGCAGATGCAATAAAATTTCAGTGGGTTTATGCAGACGAAATTCTTCATCCAGATACAGGATTTGTAAAACTTCCAACTGGAAATATCCGCTTATACGATAGATTCAAACAGCTTGAATGCGATGTATCATTTTATCAAAAAATGATTGATTATGTTCATTCAAAAGGCTGCAAATTCTGCTGTTCTCCATTTGGTTTAAGAAGTTTACAGGAACTTTTATCTATCAATCCTGATATTGTAAAAATTGCCAGTCCTGAATTAAATCATTTTCCAATGTTAAAAGCTTTAGCTGAATATCGTAATTTGCCAGAGCAAAGGGATAATCCTATTCCTGTAGTTCTTTCCAGTGGTGTAAGTGAATTTTCAGATATTCAAAAAGCAGTAGATATTATTGGTACAAAAAATGTAAGCCTGTTACATTGTATTACAAGCTATCCGGCACCAGAAGAAGAATACAATCTTAAACTTATTACAAAATATACTCAGGATTTTAAAATTGAATGTGGCGTTAGTGACCATAGTCTTGACCCGATTTTAGTTCCATCACTCAGTATTGCGTGTGGTGGTACCGTTGTTGAAAAACATATCACCTTAAGTAAAAAAACAATGGGACTTGATGATCCAGTTGCTTTAGAGCCCGAACAATTTGCCTTGATGGTACATGTAATTCATCAGTCGGAAGTTACCTTAAAACACTATGGTTACGAAGTTGGATACAAGCGAATTATAGATCAGATTTCAGAGCAGTTTGGATACGATAAAGTTATGTCGGTTATAGGAGATGGAATAAAGCGACTTGCTCCGGCAGAAAAAGCAAATTATGGCAGAACAAACAGAAGCCTTCATTTTATGAATGAAATGAAATGCGGACAAAAAATATTGGAAAAAGATATTGGTGTTTTACGTACAGAAAAAATTTTAACACCAGGCATTTCACCAGAATATTTAGACGAAGTTATTGGTTCAACTTTGTTAAAAGATGTTTCTGCCGGAAAAGGCGTTGAATTTGAAGATTACAAAAAATAATCTTATTTATTCAAAAGAAGTCTGAACATACCTTTTAAAGTAAGCTCTTTATCACAAAAATCAAAAATATCTGTAATTGGTTGAAGCATGCTGTTTAATCCACCAGTAGCAATAACTTTTATATCTTCAATTTTTGTTCCTTTTTCGGTATGCATATCAATTTTCATTTGCTTAATTAAGCCTTCTACAAGACCTTTATAACCAATAACAATAATAAATTTTTTGTCGATTTAACAAAACGTGAATTGACAAAGATCCGTCTTAGAGAATCTGTAAAATAACTTATGCTTAAGACATTAGTCATACAGAACTATTCTCTGATTGAAGAACTTAATATAGATTTCAGCACCGGTTTTTCCGTAATCACAGGAGAAACTGGTGCTGGAAAGTCTATCATGCTGGGCGCATTAGGACTTTTGTTGGGAAATCGCGCAGATAGTAAATCCATCATGAATGAAGCCTCTAAATGTGTGATTGAAGGCCATTTTTCATTGAATGGAATGAATTTAGAGGAATTTTTCAGAGCAAACGACTTTGAATTTGACTCATCAGATTGCATCATTCGCCGTGAAATATCTGTTGCCGGGAAGAGCCGTGCATTCATTAATGATACACCTGCTCAATTGTCACAATTAAAGGAATTAGGTGAACAGCTTATCGACATTCATTCTCAGCATAAGAACCTCTTAATCAGCAAAGAGAACTTCCAATTAGATGTCCTGGACATTATAGCCCAGAACAATGCACTTCTGAATGACTTCAAGAAAGGATACCAAACTTACCAGAAACTCAAGAAAGAATATCAAGAGGCGGTAGCTGCAGTCCAAAAAAGTCAAGAAGAGGAAGATTTCCTCAATTTCCAATTCCACCAGATTAATGAACTGCACCTTTATGCTGGAGAACAGGTTGAATTAGAAGAAGAATTGGAAATCCTATCACATGCAGAAGACATCAAAAATACACTGTATGCAGGTACTAACATAATGCAAGAAGATGACACTTGCATTCTATCAATGTTGAAGACCTTAAGCAATACATTAAAGAATGTGCAAAATTATTATCCGACAGTCAATGATTGGCTGGAAAGAATTGAGAGCACCTATATCGAATTGAAGGATATCGCATGTGACTTAGAGGATAAAAGCGAGCAAGTAGATTTCAATCCTGAGAGGTTGGCATTCATTAATGATAGGTTGAGCAGCATTTATACTTTAGAGAAAAAGCACAAAAAAGATTCTGTTGAAGAACTCATTGAATTAAGAGACCAGTTAGAAGAACAATTGAACCTTATCAGTAATTCTGACGAAAGGATCCAGGAATTAAAAGCACAGCTAAATAAGCAGAAGGGCACCTTAGATAAACTGGCAGATAAACTTACAGAAAGCAGGAAAAAAAGTGCAACAGCACTTAGACA
>CALAUH010000299.1 GCA_937892225.1 uncultured Treponema sp. | reverse complement strand
TAGAAGCATAAATTCTTGCTATAATTTGTGGATTGAAGTATTTAATTTCATTTTCATCAGCTACATTCTTGTAAGCAAAGCCTTTATTATTTTTATTCGTGAGAAGTTCTGTGGGGAAATCTATATTTTCTTGGCTCAAATTTTTAGTAAAGGCATAATATCCTTTTTCAATTAACTTTTTATGTAAAGGAAAATTAAGACCATACAGAATCGGTAAATTACAAAATCTTTCATACATTTCCGCAAGAGCAGAAGCCTATGAATAAATTTGTGATGTTCCTTTTCCATTTTGATGTAATATTAAATTATCTTTAAAATATAATTCATATCCATGACTAAAAGTATTTGCCTCACTATGAAATTGCTATGTTTGCCGCAACTCAAATCCAGCATTTTCAAAAAAGTCTTCAATTATTTTAATAGTCTCTTCTGGCTATCTATCTTTATATTTATTTAATAGACTACAATTCACGATTTACTTCCTCCCAATATTGAGGTTTTACCATATAATATAAATAATTTTTTATCCTTTCATTATTTGACAGTCTAATATCTTATATTACAACTACCTGAAAAACAGACTTTATGGAGGTATTTATGACTGCTCATTCAAATCCAATCCTTGATTCAATTATCGAGATTTCTGAAAAAACTAAAGGGAGCAAACTATCTGAAACTGTTTTAACCGAACTTGAGAAACCTCTTACGGTTTTATCAGATTTTCTTGAAGTTGAAAGTACGGAAGCATTATTTTTTGCAATAATATTTGCAATTCAACACCAGGAAAGCCGAAATGTAAATCTTCATCAGATTGCAAGATACTTTGATTATCCTTTTTTGGAGCTTTTAAAGTACCGCTATGCAATTGATGAACTTGCTCGTAAAAGTTTAATTGAATTGAAAGAAAGAACAAATATAAGTTCACATCCTGAAAATAATGGATATGGTATTTTGGGAAGTGTCAGTAACAGTGTTATGGATGGAAAAAAAGTTTTTATTCCAGAAAAAGAAAATGTTTGCCTGGATAGTGCTATTTTTGAAGTCATAAATATAATGCGTGGTTTTAAGAAACAAATTATGGATTCTACTGAATATAAACGCCAGATTATCAATTTTGAAAATACCGTTCTTAATATTGATTTATTTAAGAATATTACCGCCGCTTATCCAAATGATTTTGATTCCAGAATATTACTTTACTATGTTAGTTCTAAAATTGTTGATGAAGACTTCTTTTGGAAAGAAGAAAAAGAAGAAGGATTGTTTAATATGTTTAATTACTTACCAATAGAAACAAGGTTTAGGAAAAGGAGATCTTTTTCATCCGGTACAGATTCATTATTTCAAAATAAATATATTGAAGAAAATATTGTTGAACGTGATGAACTAAATGTAATTAGTTTTAGTTATAGACTTACAAATACAGGTATAAAAAAGTTTTTTGGAAAAGATTTAAAAGAGTATCTTGAACAAAACAATAAACATACTGAAATAGATGAGATAATTTTGGCTATAAAGAGAATGTCATTAATATATGAAAGAGAATCATACATTGAACTCAAAAAAAACCGATTAAGAATGTGGGAAAAAGATTTTAAGGATTATCGTTATTTTAAAACATTAGAACTTTAATTCCTGATGAATGTATGAGATGGTTTTATTTGGATTGTGTCAGTGATTCTACAAAAGGTCGTATATCCAGTTCGCTAAAGAGCACATTAGAAGATATATATGAACATGATAATGAATTCTTCCAGCAAGTGAGAGCTTTTAATGATGAAAAACATCATTTACTTGAATCTGGGTTATTAGAAATAGTAAAGGATGAGAATATTGAGTATACAAGAGTTTTACTTAGTGATAAATCTTTTGAAATTTTATATGGCGAAAATGCTGATATTTATAAACGGAAAAATATATCAAAAAACATTTATGAACCTGACAAATTAAAAGAAAAACCATTGTTTTATCCAGAATCAGTTCAAAAGCAAATAAATATGATTTCAGAGAGTTTAGATCAAAATAACCTTATTTCAATACAAAACCGCCTTGAATCAAAAGGTCTTTCAAAAGGAGTTGCAATCATTTTATATGGACCTCCTGGAACTGGCAAAACTGAGTCTGTATATCAAATTGCTAAAAAAACAAACAGAAAGATTTTACACATAGATATTTCTGAATCTAAATCAATGTGGTTTGGCGAAAGTGAAAAATGTATCAAGAAGATTTTCACAAATTACAGAAAATTATGTAAATCCTGCAAAAATCATAATGAAAATACTCCAATACTTCTTTTCAATGAAGCTGATGCTCTTATTTCAAAAAGAGGTTCACTGGATGGTGGCGGCCCTCGACAAACAGAAAATGCCATGCAGAATATTCTTCTTGAGGAAATGGAAAAACTGGATGGCATTATGATTGCAACAACAAATCTTTGTGAAAACATGGATACAGCTTTTGAACGTCGTTTTCTGTTTAAGGTAAAATTTGAAAAACCTAGTGTAGAAGCCCGCAGTAAAATCTGGATGAGTAAATTGGAATCTTTATCAAATGAAGATGCCTGCAGCTTAGCAAAGCAATTTGATTTTAGTGGTGGTGAAATAGACAATATTGTTCGTAAGAGTGAAATGAATGAAATAATTACAGGTATAACACCAGATTATGAAATGCTTGCTGATATGTGTAAGAAAGAACGCCTGGAAAAAGAAGGAGAAAGAAGGGTGGGATTCAGTTTATAATTTGGTCCTTTCCAGAAGCTTTATTTGATTTCTGGAAAGGTTATAACCTGTTTTTCTATTCCACCAAACCTAATACAATCGGAGTATACAAAGGAGCATCTCCACCAAGAACTACAACCTTTACAGGCCAGTTTCCAATTGCAGTTATTGCAGCTGATGTTACTTCTCCACGAACTTTTTGATCTGCATACTTAACATACTGATATTGCAGTGTTGCAAAAATACTTGCAGGGGCTGCGGCCAAAGATGAATCATTGTTACTAATCTGGAACATATCAATATAGTACGCATTGCCAGGTTGTAATGCACCGTTAGTAAAAAGCAAGGCATTTTGTTTTGCTTCATCAAATCCATGGTAAATATAACCTTCGGCAATCTTCTGAGCTTTTAATTCCAATTCTTTCTGTTTTTGTTCTTTTGCTTCTTTTTCAGCCTGTTTCTTTGCAAGTTCGGCGGCTTTTTCTTCTTCAATTTCTTCTATAGTTCTTAAGTTTTCAATATCATCAAGGACAGGAGTAAATGTATAGCCGGTAATAAAATTTCCATCCTGAATATAACTTAAACAGATGGTATATTTTCTATTAAGCTCAATTCTTTCTGGAAAATCGGGGTTCTTTTTCAGATAGTTTTGAATATTTACAAGAAGCATGCCATTTACTAAAAGATATTTACCTTCAGGAGCAGTTTCGACTTTTAGCTCCCTATCAGTTAATTTAAATCCTTTTACATGATATGCCTGATTCTGAAACTCACTGTTTGTCCTAATTTCCCAGGATTCAAACTCGACATATTCAGTGGGATTAGAATATTGAACTCCATCTGTTGAAGCGCAACCAAAGAAAGTACTGATAAGAATTACAGCACTGAAAAGACTAATAATTTTTTTCATATCATCCTCCAAAATTATTATGATAAGTTTACTAAACCAGACTTGCATGGAACGAGAGGGTAAATATTTTTTATACACACTCATTATTTGATAGTTTGAT
>CALAUH010000298.1 GCA_937892225.1 uncultured Treponema sp. | reverse complement strand
GGCTTTTTAATAATTTTGCATTCCATTTCAAAACCACCTTTCATAGAAATTTGTACTTTTAAGGGAAGAAAGTTTTTAAGTTCTCCTTCTCCATTTTTCGCCTGAACTGGCGTTATTCCGTGAAAACGAGTGAACGCTTTTGTAAAACTATCTGGTGAATCGTATCCATATTTCATTGCAACGTCGATTACTTTACTTCCATCAATTCTCAAATCTCTGCCGGCCAAAGAAAGTCTTCTATTTCTGATGTATTCACTCACAGTCATTTCGCACATAATAGAAAAACCTTTTTGAAAATAAAATGGAGAAATATAAACTTCATTTGCAATTTGTTCTATAGTCAGATCATCAGTAAGATGGTCTTCAATGTAGCAGATAGATTTTTTGATAGCTTCGAGCCAAGTCATTTTCACCTCCGACGCAAAGTCATGTCGCAAAACAAAAGCATTTCATTTGAAACACTTTCATCTTAAGACCGCCCGCGCCTCTGTGGTTTTAATATATTATAACATGATTTTTACTGCCCGACATTTTGTGCTGAGTTTTGTCGGGAGGGGAAAGTCTAAACCTTCCGTTTTCAGAATCCATTAGAATCAAAAATATGCTATAATAAAATAAAGGATAGCTTATGACAAAAATTCAGGAAATTCTTTTTCAATTTCAGGACGCAAAATACGGTGATTTTATTGCAAAACTTGTTCCAACTGAGCCAAGGGAAAAATTTATTGGCGTACGTTCGCCGGAATATAAAAAAATAATTCGTCTTGTAAAAGACCTGCCTGCTGATGAAATTGAATCTTTTATGAAAAATCTCCCTCATCAATATCACGAAGAAAATGCACTTCATATGTCACTTATAAATGGTATTAAAAATTATGATGATGCAGTAACTGAACTTGAAAGGTTTATGCCGTATGTAACAAATTGGGCTGTTAGTGATTCGATTTCTTCAAAAGTATTTGAAAAAAATAAAGATAAACTGATTGTAAAAATCAAAAGCTGGATTGAAGATGATTACGCTTACACAAAACGAATTGCCATGCTTTTAATAAAAAAATATTTCCTTGATGAAGAATTTAGTCCAGAATATCTTGAATGGGCCGCAAAAATCCGTAGTGAAGAATATTACGTAAATATGATGACAGCCTGGCTTTTTGCAGATGCGCTTTTTAAACAGTGGGACGAAACAATTCCATTTCTTCAGCAAAACAAACTTGATGACTGGACTCACAATAAAGCAATTCAAAAGGCCCGCGAAAGTTTTCGCATAACGGATGAGCAGAAAAAATATTTAAAAACTTTGAAGAAAGGCCGGGATTAGAAGTCCTGTTCCCCTTCTTTCATGATTTTTTACACCAAGAAATTCATTACAAGATTTACCATAATCTCCTTTTCTTCTGGTTTACTTTCCGCAATCATAATTGTAAGAGCAACCAAGGTGTTGTCTGCAAGACGCTTTTTACCATCCGTAAATAACCAGTTATTTTTATCAAGAAAATACAGAAATACTGCCGCTGCAATTCGTTTGTTCCCGTCACTGAAAGAATGATTCTTTACAATAAAATACAAAAGATTAGCAGCCTTTTCCTGAATTGAAGGATATACATCTTTACCATCAAAAGTCTGATAAACAGCGCCTAGGCTTCCTTCAAAAGATTTATCTTTTTCATTACCAAACAAATCACTTTCAGAAGCAAAACGCATGGAATTAATAAGCTTTCTGCATTCTTCATAAGTCAAAACGTAAGTGGAATTATTTCCTTGTGGTTTTGCAACACAAAGATGGTCATAATCATCCAGAAGATCCAATGCTGTAGTGTATTTTTCAATTACTTCAAGGATTTGAGACTTTTCAAGATTAACTGCATTCTTTTCAATTCGTTTTATAATCTGAAGAGTCTGGTTTAATTCTTCAAGACGACGAGTATTTTCGGCATAACCATTCATAATGTATTGTTTTAGGACAGAATTTGCCCATTTGCGGAATTCTACACCTCGTTTTGATTTTACACGGTAACCAACGGAGATGATTACGTCCAGGGAATAAAAGACAACCGGCTTGTCGGAGCCACTAATATGCAAAATTTGCATATTGCTTTCTGCATCAACTTCCTGTTCATCAAAAACATTTTTAACATGCCTTGAAATAACAGATTGATCGCGATCAAATAACTGAATCATTTGTGATTGATTCAACCAAACCGTTTCATTCTGAAGCGGAACCTTAAGGGACACAGACTTATCTCCTGATTCAAAGAAAATAATTTCTTTTTCCATAGTGAGACCTCATATAATATTTTTTCAGGGAAAAGTCGGCTAAGGGGAGCTCTGTAATAACATATAAACCCTTTTTCGTTACTACAGCCTCAAATGTCCTAGACTTAGAGAGCCGACCAAATGATTAGATATAATTTAGTATAGTATATGATTTCAGTTTTGTATAGTGTGAGTACGCTATTTTTTTTAATAATTTTACACAGTTTTTATCAGAACTCCAATTCCAGCTGCCCGTCTCCACCACCTTCTGGAAATTCGCGCATATAATCAAAACACTCTCCGTCCACCAGCATATTGTTTTCCTTGCAAAACTGACGGAATATTTTCATCAATTTGGAATTATTCGGGCTGAGTAAATTGTAGGCATTTCCATAAACCTGTTGATAACGCTGCTTCATTCCGGGGAAAGATTTATCCAGACATTCATAAAAATATTCACGGTCGCCTTCACGAAGCGTTACTCCAAAATCAAACTTGATAATTCCTTTTACTCCGGCTTTTTTGCAGTAATTCAAAATACCAAAGAGGTTTTCTTCGGTGTCATTTATAAACGGCAGGATTGGAGTAAACCAGACGATTGTAGGAACGCCTGCTTCTTTAAACTTCATGAGCGTTTCAAAACGTTCGCGGGTGGTGCTGACATTTGGTTCAACAAGGCGACATAAGTTTTCGTCAAAAGTGGTAAGCGTCATTTGAACTACAGCTTTTGACTTTTTATTGATGGCACAGATTACATCAAAATCGCGGAGGATTCTTGCAGATTTAGTCTGGATTGCAAGACCAAATCCGTTCCGTTCAATAATTTCAAGGCAGCGGCGGGTAAGCAAAAGTTTTTCTTCTGCATGCAAATACGGATCACTCATTGAGCCAGTTCCAATCATGCAGCGTTTGCGTTTTTTGGCAAGGGCAGCGGCAAGAAGTTCGGGTGCATTTTGTTTTACTTCAATGTCTTCAAACGGAATAGGCGTATGATAGCAAAGTGAACGTGCATCGCAGTAAATGCAGCCGTGCGTACAACCGCGAAAAAGATTCATTCCGTTTTGAGAAGATAAAATTGATTTAGCGTTTACAAAATGCATAGTGGAGTCTTACTTCTGGCAGTTTTTTTTGTGAGCCTTGATTTTCTTAATTGCCCAATCGTAATGGCTGGAAAGGTTACTTGTCATATAACTACCAAGAGCATTGTTTCCTGTCCAGGTAAAATAACCGCGAGTAAAAAGTTCTTCGTTAGAAAGACTGGCAACAATATTCATCAACTTATTATGTGACTTTGTCACCATTGTTCGGGCTTCTTCCAGGCTTGTCCCCTGATGCTTTTTCCAGATTTCCATGTTCATAAGGCCGTAGTTTTTGAAAGTATAAGGCTCTGGTAAAAAGGCAATGTTTTTCCCGGTTTCCTTATTATTTTCTATAAACTTAATTCCAAGCAAATGCCATTCGTAAAGGTGAACCAGCACATCCCGAACATTTTTATCACGTCCCCAATGCTGTTCCTTTTTACTTGGACTGTCAGAAAAATCAAACGGAGTATTCATTTCTTTTTCTGTAAGCTCGTTAATCAGTTTATTTAAAGAGGCAAAGTTTTCTTCCGAGACTTTAATCAAATCTTCTTTTGTTTGTGGTCGTGGCATATTTTTTTCTCCTTTTTGAGGTTCCGTTGTAACCATAATTTCTGCTAACTATATTTTTTTTACAGGATGTCTTATTATACACCGATTTTTCTCTGGTAAAGTTTTCCTTGGATCAGAAAGATATATTTCGTGATGTAATCGTTTCTCTGAAAAATCCAGTGTATATCCATTTTCTTCAATATATTTGTGCATAAGTTCAACAGAAGCCGGCTCATCATCATAAGGACCATGGTGCATCATCTGAACACAAAGACCTTCTTCTATAGTCAAAAATTCTACCTTTGATTCAAGAACAGAACAATCAATGTGTTTCTTTTTACTGGCAGTATGAAGTGCCCATTCAAAATCCTTTTTTCCTACAAAATCTGGTACTCGAATTACAGAAATCCAGTTGAAATTTTCCTTGTGTTCATAATCAATTCCATTTACAGACCAGAAACCTTCCAATGGCGGAACAACGTATTCAAAAAAGCCTTCAATTTTGTACTCAGTTTTGTAACTCATTTTAAGAGTGTAAGCAACGGCATACAAAAGTCCCAGTGCAGTCTGGTAGTCACCGCCTTCCACATTCGGGTCGCCCATTCCACGTACTGCCAGGAACTTCATTTCTGGTATCTGCACAATTTCAGGTTTATTCTTTGGTAAATAAAATTCCTTAAACTCTTTCTTAAAATCAAATGGCATTCATGACCTCCTGTATACCTTTGGCATATCTGATTCCCGTACGTCTTTCCATAACGCGGCAGCAGTTTTCAATTTATCTTTGCAATCTGCATTACGTTCATCGGCGCAGAAATCTTTCAGAAACTTATTCCATTGTAATGCCGACTTATCATACTTTGCATAGGTTTTCTTTCCATAATAAATATCCAGCAAATCTCCCAAAGTAAAAGCTTCATCATTAGTTTCCTTCACCGCCTTTACAGTTGCCACCATATCTACGTTGAATTTGAAGGGCTTTATTCCAGTCTGAGTTTCAAAAAACGCACGAAACTTTGGGCCAAAAGTAAAACCACATTCAATAATCCCTGTGCTTAGAGTCAGTTCATTAACAGTTTTTTTACAGCTCCTCTTTACAGCGGGCTTTTTTACCGGCAGCACAATCTCCCCGCAAAAGTATTTTTCAATCACCTTGTTCAACTGAATTTTTCCACTTGGAGATGCAAGTCCGTGAGCCTTACAGATTTTTATCAGCTCATCCCGATACCAGTAATATTTTGAGAATTCTTCAAATGTTTTTATTTCATCAAAATCCGGTCGCTGCATTTTTCTTTTTATGTGCCGTAATAATTGTATAACTGTAAGCATTCACTGTGATAATGCCACTTCCAATATCCACATACCAGTTTTTGCCTTTGCGGGAAATATTTTTATCACAATCCGCACCGGCAATTTTTATCTGATTTTTGCACCATTCAACTACATCATCACAGGCGAGAGCAAGATTTTTTTTGATTCGATCAATTCCCATTTCTGTGGTGTGAAGTCTGCCTAAATTTTTTATCAATTCGTTTTCTATCATCATTTATGATTTGATTATAATACACTTAATATGACAACTGTATGACATATTATAAAAAAGATTTCAGATAATAAACTTTTATTGTGTGTACAAATACCGTACAATATATTATATTTAATCTAAGAGGTACATTATGGCAATTCCTGCTTTGAAAAATGAAAGAATAGATTTACGCACAAATGATGAAGAAAAAAAACTTTTGGAACGTGCGGCGGAATTAAAACATCTTTCGCTTTCTTCCTACATTATTACAACATCGCTTAAACAGGCAAAAATTGATTTAGATGAAGAAGAAGTTTTATTACTTTCCAATCAGGACCGTAATCTTATTTTAGCTGCATTAGAAAATCCTCCTGAACCAACTGAAGCACTCAAGAGGTTATTTCGTTGATTCAAGATTTATATCTGTTTTCAATAAACGAGCTTCCTCAAAAAAGTCTTTTAAAAAATTTTGACTGCGGCATTGAAGAATTGAACATTTATCTTTCTCGGTATGCAGAAAAAAACGATAAACTTGGAATTGGCAAAACTTTTATTGCACTCACTCAAACAAAAGAAATAGCAGGATATTTTACCATTGCTACAGCTCAAGTTAAATTTGAAGATTTACCGGAAAATGCAAAAAATCATCTTCCAAAATATCCAATCCCAGCTTTACGCGTTGCAAGACTTGCTGTAAATAAATCTTTTCAAAAAAAGGGAATTGGAAAATATTTACTGACACAGGCATTTATAAAAACAGTTCATGTTGCAGATATTACAGGACTTTATTTTATCATAGTTGATGCAAAAGAATCGTCTGCATCATTTTATGAACAGTTTGGATTTCAATCCCTTACGAATAAAAATCTTACATATTTTTTGCCGGTCGAAACAATTCGTAAAGCAATGCGATTAAAATAGAATTAACCTAATATCTGATTTTTTCCGCTTCCTTAAGAACTTCTGTTTTCAGCCATTCAGGTT
>CALAUH010000297.1 GCA_937892225.1 uncultured Treponema sp. | reverse complement strand
ATGCTTTATC
Source organism: uncultured Treponema sp. (assembly GCA_937892225.1). Taxonomy (GTDB): domain Bacteria; phylum Spirochaetota; class Spirochaetia; order Treponematales; family Treponemataceae; genus Treponema_D. Next base: position 8,142 of record CALAUH010000297.1, on the reverse strand, counting down.
TAATAATTCAATATTTTTAAAACTGATATTAACTTTTTTGCAAAACTGATTTAATTGTATTTTTCTTTCTTTAGTGATTACTGACATATCTTTAATTATATTTAAACAAAAAAAAAGTACAAGTTGTTTATAACTTGTACTTTTATATTATTAATAATTTTGTTTTAAGAAAAATTATTTTCCCTGTTCTGATTTAATAAAATCATAGGCATCTCGAACTGTTTCAAATTCATTTGCCTTTTCATCAGGAATGTTTACTCCTAATTCTTCTTCGATAGCATAAACTAATTCGTAAGTATCAAGACTGTCTGCACCAAGATCATTTCTGAATGATGAATCCATTGTAACTTTAGCAGGATCAATATCAAGCTTTTCAACAATTAATTTTTGCATTTTTTCAAACAATTCGTCCATTTTAAATCTCCTATGAACTATTTTTATTAACCATTTACTTCAGGTGTAATTACCTGACGTCCACGGTAAAAACCACATTTAGGACAAACATGATGTGACTGTACAAGGTTACCACAATTGTTACATTCAACAAGCTGAGGAGCCTTAAGTTTCATGTTTATAGTCTGGCGTCTTTTTGTAACTGCCTTTGATGTTTTTGATCTAGGTACTGCCATTTATATAACCTCACTATAAAAATTCTAAAATAACTTTTATAATATACTAAAATTACAATTTTGTGTCAATGTAATAAAATATATTAGACTAAATATTTTTTCTTAAGTGCAGTTTCTACAATTTTTGGTACCATTCTGCTTATATCACCACCAAACATTGCAAGTTCCTTTATCGAACTTGATTTAACTATAGCATACTTTTCTTTAGTTGGCACGAATAATGTTTCAATTTCAGGATTTAAATTCTGATTCATATGTGCCAGATCAAATTCATATGCAAAATCATTTGTAGAACGAATTCCTCTAATTAGAACTTTTGCTTTATTTTCTTTTGCATAGTTTACTATTAATCCTTTCCAGATATGAACTGTTACATTTTTATAGGGTTTTACCAATTGTTTTAACATTTCAAATCTTTCTTCATCAGAAAATAAATATTTTTTTTCCGGATTAACAGATATAACTACATCAATATTATCAAAAAGTTCACATGTTCTATGAATAATATCTAAATGTCCATTTGTTGGAGGATCAAAAGATCCTGCGAAAACTGCTTTTACCATATATATTAACTTAACTTATTTGACGAAATACTACAATAGTATATAATATTAAAATATGAAAAATAAAAAAATATTTATATTAACTTTATGTCTGTCTTTTCTCTTTACAAGCTGTGATTTTGATTTAGTAAAATTCTTTAAAAATCTCTTTGGTTCAAATAAAGGCTCTGAAGCACCAAAAATTGAACAGCCAGAACCTGTTGTAAAGCCAGAAGAACCTGCACCTGTAGAAATTGTTGAAGAACCAGAAGAAATTATTACAGAAGAAGATGAAGAATATTTACGTTCAATTGGAAATCTTGATAATAAATCAGATATTTCAAAGAATGATTTTAATATAGATAAAGCTAAAATTTTAAATGAAATTAATGAATTATCTAAAATCATGTCAACAAAGGATTTTGAAGAATGGAAAAAACATATAGACCCAGTTTCTATTACATATTATTCAAATCCACAGAAATTACAGATTGCACAGAATAAACTTCCTAATAAAAAAATCAAAATTAAGACATTAAATGATTATTTTATTTATGTTTTTATTCCATCACGACAAAGAAGCCAGGTTGATGAAATAAGATACATATCAAAAGATAATATAAAAGCAGTTCAGGTAAAAGAAGATAAATCAATTGTCGTTTATTATTATTTTACAAAAGTCGACGGTAACTGGTTAATTCATCTTCCTGAATTAGATTAATATATTTTTTTTAGCAATAAATGCCGATAATTGAAAAGATATTAAATAATTGCTTTTTTAATATCTATAATTTATAATTAATTAATTACTTTAGCGGTTTTTCACTGGAGGAAAACATGAAAATTAACAAAAAATTGATTTTAGCTACAATTTTAATTTGTTGTTCTACATTAATTTTTGCACAGAGCAAAGAAAAAGAAACAACAGTAGAAAATGAATATTTAAATGATGTAGACGGTGATATTATCATGGGACTTGCTAATGCAGATGATTTTGACAGTAAATTAGTTGCATTACAATATCTTAAAGATGCTATCGAAAACGGAAATACATCAGAACAGATAGTAAAAGCTTTAGACCAGCTTGCAGGAGAAGGATTACTTAATCCGGCAAGAGCAAACGGTCGCCTTATCAATAACTTTCCTGAAATTCGCAGACAGGCTTGTTTATTAATGGCAAAAGTTCCAACACAGCATTCATGCAATACATTAATTTCTGTTGCAATCACAGATAATGAACCGATGGTTGTAGCAGCTGCAATTAATGCTTTAGGTGAAATTGGAATTAATGATAATGATGAAACTGTTGAAGCTATTGCATTTGCAAATAAAAGAAATCAGTATCTTAATCCAACAAGTTCTTTAGCTATGGAAGTTTTAGATGCTTTTGAAAAACTTGCTCCATATACAGAAAATAAACGTGTAATGGTTGATACAATTGCAAAAATCTCAACTGATTATCACTATGTTACACCAGTAAGACAAAGAGCATTAAAAGTATTAAAAAATATTTCAAGCAGCGGAAGTTCAAGCAAAAAAGACGCTAATGCAAAATAATAAATAACGGGGCATGTCCATTAATTTTCTATAAGGACTGCCCTTTTTTTTATCTTAAATCAATTAAAAAAGGATAACTTAAATGGATCCAATCATACTTGCATCATCTTCTCCAAGACGTCAAGAAATTCTAAAAATGCTAAAAATTCCTTTTAGAGTAATAATGCCTAATGTTGATGAAACAATTTCATCAGCTGTTAATAATGAAGAAATTCCAGAACTTCTTGCAAGAGAAAAAGTCACAGCCGTTATAAGAAGTTTACCTGCAGGTCAGGAAATTCCTTGGATTTTAGGTGCTGATACAGTTATTTTGTATGGTTCAAAAGTATATGGAAAACCACAGAATCAGGAAGAAGCTTTTGAATATATTAAAACATTCCAGGGAAAATCACATTATGTATTAACAGCACTTGTTTTATATAATGGAAAAACACACAATTCTACTTCAAGAATTTGTAAAACTAAAGTTACTTTTGCACCAATGACAGATGAAGAGATTCAATGGTATGTAGATACAGGAGACTGGCATGGTGCAGCAGGTGGTTACAGAATTCAAGGTTCTGCATCCCTGTTTATTTCTAAAATAGAAGGTTCATATAGTGGTGTTATTGGGTTGCCTATTTATGAACTTTTCGATATATTAAAAGAACAAGGATATTCTGTCCTTGAATAAAGCCGTTGGCTTAAAATATTTTTTGAAGATTTAAATTTAATTTAAATCTATCTTCCGGCCCTTTTTGGGTACGAGAAACAGAGTTTGGTGATAATAAAATTTATCAATAACATTGATATTAATTTATTATCCGTGAAGGAGCGTTACTCATGGCAGTAGTAACAATGAAAAACCTGTTGGAATCTGGAGTTCACTTCGGACATCAGGTAAAACGCTGGGATCCACGTATGAAGAAATACATCTTCGCTGAACGCAATGGAATCCACATTATTGATTTGCAGAAAACAATTGCTGCAATTAAAGACGGTTATGATGAAGTACGTAAAGTAACATCAGCCGGAAAATCTATTCTTTTTGTAGGTACAAAAAAACAGGCTCAGCAGGCTGTTCAGAAAGAAGCTGAACGCTGTGGTATGTTCTATGTAAACAACCGCTGGCTTGGTGGTATGCTTACAAACTTCTCTACAATCAAAAAATCACTTCAGCGCCTCAAGAAAATTGAAAAAATGGAAATTGACGGCACTTTCGAAAATCTTACAAAGAAAGAAGTTTCTTCTCTTCAGAAAGAAAAAGCTAAGCTCGAAAAGAACCTTGGCGGTATTAAAGAAATGAAAGAACTTCCAGGATGTATTTTCATCATCGATACTCATAAAGAACAGATTGCAGTTGCAGAAGCACGCAGAATGGGTATCCCAATCATCGCTGTTGTTGATACAAACTGTAACCCAGAAGGTATCGATTACCCTATTCCAGGTAATGATGATGCAATCCGCGCTATTTCTTTATTCACTTCTATTATTGCAAATGCAGTAATTGATTCAGATAATGAAGCTGGTCTTAAGATTCTTGAAAATCTTAATGATGATGAAGAAATCGTTACTGACGCTGCAAAGAAAGATGAAGACGAAGAAATCGTTGATTATTCTAACTATCAGCCAACAGAAATTAAAGAAGAAGATAAAGAAGCTGACGAAAATGACAGCCTCGTAGATGAAGATAAAATTTATAAGGACTAATAATTATGGCATTTACAGCAAGTGATATTAAAAATCTTCGTGAAATGACAGGTGCAGGTATGTTGGAGTGTAAAAAAGCTCTTACAGAATGCAACGGAAACATTGACGAAGCTGCAAAATACCTTAAAGAAAAAGGTTTAGCTGCTGCTGCAAAACGTGCAGACAGAGCAACTGCTGAAGGAAGACTTTTTATCCGTCAGGAAGGCAACAAAGTTTATGTTGTTGAAATGACTTGTGAAACAGACTTCGTAGCAAACAACAAAGATTTCATCGCACTCGGTGAAAAAATGCTTGATGTAACAATTGCAAAAGGTTACACAAAAGTTGAAGAAGAACACAACAAATTACTTGAAGATCTTAAAGTATCTATCCGTGAAAACATGAACGTTGCTAAAATCGAAGTTATCGATGTTCCTGCTGGAGCAACAGCATCATTCTATATTCACTCAGATAACAAAACAGGTGCTGTTGTAGTAATTAACGGTTCTACAGCTGATGAAGTTAAAACATTTGCTTATGACTGTTGTCTTCATATTGCAGCATTTACACCTGCATATACATCTAAAAAAGATGTTCCTGAAACATATATTGCTGAACAGAAAGAAATTTTCAAAGCTCAGATGGATCAGGACGAAAAAATGGCTGGAAAACCAGACAATGTTAAGGAAGGAATCTTACAGGGTAAGGTTAACAAACACTTGGCAGAAATCTGTTTTGAAGACCAGATGTTCGTAAAAGACGACAAGAAAACAGTTACAGCAAAATTAGCTGAAATTGGAAAAGAAGCTGGAGCAACATTATCATTTGCAACAGCAAAACTTTTTGTACTTGGTAAATAAATAAAATACAAGGAATACAAATATTTTATTAAAACAGGATTAGAAGGATAAATAGGATTTATAAAATTTCTTATATCATCCCTATCCTACTTATCCTGTTAAAGTTTATATTTGTTTTCCTTGTATAAAAAATTAGGAGAAAAACTATGGCAGATATGGAAGAAAGAATGCAGAAAACTGTTGCTGCATTAAAAGATTCGTTTAATACAATCAGAACTGGACGTGCAAGTGCATCAATGTTCGATAAAGTATTTGTAGATTATTACGGTGCAAAATCACCATTAAATCAAGTGGCAACAATTGCAATCCCAGAAGCTCGTTCTGTTATAATTACTCCATTTGATAAAACACTTATTGGTGAAATTGAAAAAGCAATTCAGGCTGCAAACCTTGGATTAAATCCTTCTAATGATGGAAAAGTAATTCGTATCCAGGTTCCAGCATTAACTGCAGAACGTCGCCAGGAATTAGTTAAACAGGCAAAAGCAACTGCAGAAAACAGCCGTACTTCTATTCGCAATATTCGTCGTGATGGAAATGATGAATTGAAAAAACAGCAGAAAGGTGGCGAACTTACAGAAGACGGTCTTAAAACAGAAACAGACAAACTTCAGAAGTTAACAGATAAATACATCGAAGAAATTAATAAACTCTACGATGCAAAAGAAAAGGATATTTTGCAAAACTAATGTCTATTGATATGAATAATCTTCCATCCCACGTAGCATTTATACTGGATGGGAATGGAAGATGGGCTACACAAAGAAAATTATCACGCAGTGCAGGACATGATGCAGGATTAACAACAATAAAACAAATTGTAAAAAATGCATGTGATCTTGGAATTAAGTATTTAACTTTATATGTTTTTTCTACAGAAAACTGGAAAAGAACAGAAAAAGAAGTTGGATTTTTAATGAATTTAATTCATATTCATTTAAGAGATGAACTTACTTTCTATAAAGAAAATGGAATTAAATTAAATCATTTAGGTGATATAACTGGTTTGCCTTCTAATATTCAAAAAGATATAAAAGATGCAATCAATGATACGAAAGATTTCAATAAAATGACTGTAAATTTAGCAATAAATTATGGTGGAAGAGATGAAATTATTCGTGGATTAAAAAATTATATAAATAAAAATAATGATATATCTGAATTAAATGAAAATAATTTTTCTAATTTTTTAGATATGCCCGAAAGTCCAGATGTCGATTTAGTAATTCGAACAGGTGGTGAAAAACGATTAAGTAACTTTTTATTATGGCATGTTCCATATGCAGAATTTATTTATTCAAACACTCTTTGGCCTGATTACAACAAAGATGAGTTTTATCAACATATAGAGGAATATCAGCACAGAAGCAGAAGATTTGGCGCTGAAAAACCAAATTAATTGGGAGAAATAAATATGAATTCAAAAACAATTAAACGATTATTAATATTTTTCATTGGCTTACCTTTAGTTGTAGTTATATGTCTTCTTCCATATTATAATCATCTTATATTCAATATTGCTGTAGCTATAACTACTGGTATTGCAGCATTTGAAATGTATAATATGCTTTCAACTCAATCAAAAATGTTTCCAAAATGGTCAATTATCCTGGCATCAGTTTTAATGCCGGTTTGTACATATATTTTTACACAGTTTAAAATCAATATAGATTATATTAACTGGATTTTAATTTTAGAAATAATCATTTTTATGGGATTTGAATGTTTTATTTCTAAAACTTTTGAAGATTCAATCAAAAAAATCAGTTTTACAGCTTTAATTTTATTTTATTGCGGATATATGATGGCATTTATTTCAAAAATGTCTATTATACCGGTAAATACATCATATTTTATTATTTTATTTATTATTTTAGTTTATATGTGCGATTCTCTTGCCTGGTTCTTCGGAATTACACTTGGAAAATCAACAAGAGGAAAAATTGCATGTTCACCAAATAAAAGTATTGTCGGATTTATTGGTGGAATTTTTGGATCAGTAGTTTCTGGTATCATAATGAAACTTTTATTTCCAGAAGTTTTCTTTGGTTCAATCTGGAAAATGATCATTTTATCTATTATTACAGCAATTGCAGGTATAGTTGGTGATTTAGTTGAATCTGTAATTAAACGTTCATGTAACTTTAAGGATAGCGGAAATGTTATTCCAGGCAGAGGTGGTATTCTTGATTCAATCGATTCATTAATAGTTGCTTCTCCAATTTATTATATTGGTATTTATTTCTTGTATTTAGTTTAATTAATGAAAAGAGTTTTAGTATTAGGTTGTACTGGATCGATTGGTACAAACGCAATAAATATTATCAAAAATATGCCAGATGATTTTAAATTATGTGGTATACAATCTCATTCAAATAAAGAAAAACTTGAATTATTATCGAAAGAATATAACTGCCCTTCTCTTTTAACATCTCTTGATAATTCTGAACAAGCTTATCAAAAATTAATTGATGAATCAAAACCTGATATTGTTGTAAACGGCATTGCAGGAAGCGCTGGTCTTTTACCTAGTAAAATCGTACTTTCTAATGGAATTAATATTGCACTTGCAAATAAAGAAACAATTGTAATGGCAGGAGATTTGATAAAAAATCTTGCTAATGAAAAAAAAGCAAAAATACTTCCTGTAGATTCTGAACATTCAGCAATTTTTAATTTAATAGAAAAAGTTGGAAAAGAAAATGTTTCTAAAATCATAATTACTGCAAGCGGCGGTCCATTTAGAAATTATACAAAAGAACAGTTAAAATCCGTTACATTAGAACAGGCATTAAATCATCCAACTTGGAAAATGGGGAAAAAAATCACAATAGATTCATCTACATTAGCAAATAAAGGTCTTGAAGTAATTGAAGCAGCTTATTT
>CALAUH010000296.1 GCA_937892225.1 uncultured Treponema sp. | reverse complement strand
TGTCGCAACAGCAGAAAGTGAGGCGGTCGGTATACGTGATTATGGGGTCGATAAAAGAATTCATGTGATGCCCATCGGGCTTGATCTCGATGATTTTAAATTGTCCAATTGCACTTGCAGCAGAATTAAAAGAAACTGGAATTAAAATATGCGCCTTATGTCCTGGTTCTGTAAGTACAGAATTTGCAAATGTTGCATCAAATGGAGCAAGAAAAGAAGTAAAAGGCGGTGTAAATACAAAAAAAGTTGTAACAAATTGCTTAAAAAAAGCTTTTAAAGGTAAAAGAACAGCTGTATATAAATTTAAGTGGAAGTTTAATGCATTGTTAAGCAGAATTGTAGGCAGATATACAGTTGCAAGATTCACTTATAAATACAATAAACGACCTCACAATCCAGATGCAGATATGATTAAAAAAGAGGAAACTCTTTCTGTATCTGATTTTTTATAATATAATTAATAAACTTATGGGAGAAACATTTTGAAAAAAATTATTACACTTATTTTATTATGCTTAATAACAGTTATTTCCTGTGAAAGTACAAAAATTGTACCACCTGTAGATAATCCACCAGAATCAGATATGGATAAATATCATAAAATAAAATGGTTACCAGTATCATCTCTTTCTGAACTCGAAGGTACATGGGAAGGAACAGATTTTACAATCATTTATCCTTATAAGATTGAATCAACAGATTATTTTTTAATCAGATATAATCAGACAGATGATTCACAGAAATGGATTGCTTACGCTAATTCGACAGGAATTCCTTTAGAAACTGTATGGAATAAACGTTTCGGTGTTTTAAAAGATATTTATGGAAAAGATTATCCTTTAGCTGATGAAAATAAAATTGAATCAGGATTAAAATTAAAACATCCTTCAGTAACTAAATTTTATAGTACTCTTGAAATATTAATTCCAGAAGCATCCATTCAAAAAAATATCAATATTTTTGCAACTACAAAAAATAAAGATTTATTAAAACTTGAAGGTACTTACAGATATTTCAGTTCTGTTTTTCCTAACGAAACATATGATTTTACAGTTTTAAAAAAGCCTGAAACAAATAATTAACGGAGAATAAAATGAAAAGAAAAATAATTGCAAGTATATTACTTTTAATTTTAAATATTTCAATTTTTGCAGAAGAATATGGTGTTGTACTTTCCGGTGGCGGTGGTAAAGGTGCATACGAAATTGGAGCATGGAAAGCTTTAAAAGAATACGGAATTGTTCAAAAAACAACAGCAATTTCTGGAACTTCTGTAGGAGGATTAAATGCTGCCCTTTTCTCTTGCATTACAGATATAAATGAAATTGAAAGAATATGGGTAACAATGGTACCAACAAGATTAACACAGGACGATGCCCTTATTTCTCAGGAAGGTCTTGGAACAATCATAGATAAAATACCTTTATATAGATTACAAAGTAATCCTTTTCCACAGGCATATATTACTACTGTCCGAAATAAAAATTTAATTTCTAAAGCATTAACACAAAAAGGACCTGGCTCTTATGCTTCAAGATTTAATCTTAACTCTGAAAAAACAACTGCAGAAATTAAACAGAAACTTCTTGCAACATCTGCATTTCCAGTTGTATGTAAACCAATCAGACTTAACGACGGATATGATTATGTCGATGGTGGATTCGAACAGGCAGGTGGAGATAACGTACCTTTAGATCCGCTTGTTACAACACGACCAAAGAATACAAATATTAAAAAGATTATAATCATCTATCTTTCAAATACACCAACTAGAATTTTCAGAGATATTGATTATGATGAATATGAACTTATAAGAATTGTACCTTCTATTGATTTAGGAAATATTCTTGACGGAACAACAAATTTTACATCTAACAGAATTCAGCTTTTAATAAAAACTGGATATACAGATACAGTAAAAGTTTTGCAAAAATTAGGATATAAACCTGTTTTATCTTACTGGTTTGAATAATTTAAGGCAGATATTCTTTCTGTATATTTTTAAGGGAGGCAAAAAGCCTCTCTTTTTTTTTGCTGTTTGAATCCGTTAGAAATTCAAGTTTTGTACGGGCTTCTTTTCTTAAAGAATTATCCATATAATTACATGTACAGGTAAAACTGTCTATTTTTTGTTTTTTAGAATATTCGATTATTTTCTCTTCACAAATATAACATAACGGACGAATTATTTTTAAAGGATATTTATTATACTGTAAGTTTGGAACCATTGTAGAAAGTTCACCTTTTTCCGTCATATTCATAATTAAAGTTTCTAAAATATCATCAAGATGATGTCCTAACGCAATTTTATTATATCCGTTTTTTATTGCATAATTAATTAATTCGGTTCTTCGTTGCGTAGAACACCAGTAACAACTCATCTTTTGATTTTCTTTTACGCGTTCTAAAATATTTACATCAATTTTTTCAAAAGGAACATTCCATTCATTAAAAAAAGATTCAATTTCTTCTGGAAAATCTGGAGAAAAATCTGAATGAATAAACAGTGCCTTATATTCAAAATTTGAATCTGAACGTTTTTTTCTATTGGCAAAATAATGAACTAAAAGAGTTGAATCTTTACCACCGCTTGCACCGATTAAAATTCTATCTCCGCTTTCAATAAGATTATAATCAAATACCGCTTTATCAATTACGCTAAAAATTTTTGTATCATTTTTCATTTATAATTGAATTCCTTGTGGGAAAGCTTCTTTCCTCATAATTCCCCACATTTTATCTATATACGAAAGCGTATAATAATTTTCATAGTGATGATAATAAAAACAGCCTTTTTTAGTCATTTCAAATATACCATCTTGTTTTTTTATAAATCCACCTATTCTGGCAAGGAAAAATTCAAATCCATACATACGGTTGAATTTTTTACCAAAAAATTTTTCAAAATCCTTAGGATTAAATCTTGTCGTATATAAATACCAGAATAAATAATAAACCATTCTTTGTCTTTCAGTAAAACGTATTGTTAAAGATGTAGGCAAATTATCTTCTTTTATTCTTTTTATATATTCATTTACATTAAATGTATTTATTTTAAACTGTTTTTTTAAAAGCGTTGTCGCAGATGTTCCAAATCCTAAAAAATTTGTTCTTGTCATTGAAGAATATTTTGCCTTACTGTCTTTTGAGAAAGTCCAGATTGAATCTCTTGTATACCCTTTTTCTAAACAATAATCTGTAATATTATTTAGTAATGCATATTTTTCTTTTTTCTTCATTACAGAAATTTTACTTGAAGCAAAAGTAAAATCAATAAACGGATAAATTGCAATATGATTTGCACCATTATTAAATGCATATTCTATATCATTTTTAATATCCTGAAAATTTTGTCCAGGCAACGCAAAAATAAAATCCATTGAAACAGTTTCAAAAGATACTTTAGATAAAGCATCTATCATAACTGAATAATCAGTTTTTTCTCTTCCAAGAATATTCAAAAACTTATCCTGAAAAGATTGTATTCCAATACTTATTTTTGTAATGCCAGCTTCATTTAATTCTTTTAATACAGGCACAGTCACATTATCCGGATGAAGTTCAAGACCAATACCTTCAATTATTTCAAAATATTTATTTAGTTCTTTAATAATCTGTTTTAATCTTGAACTTGCTAATGCAGGAGTTCCACCACCAAAATAACAGCTTGTTACAACCTTTTTCTGTCCAGTTTTTAATAAATATTGTTTTCCAACTTTTTCAATCTCTATTAAAAGATTATCTATATATTCATTACAAGTTTTTTCATCATATATCTGTTTACAATACGGACAAAAAGAACAGATTTTTTTGCAAAATGGAATATGAACATATAACCCCAATTCATCCAATTGTTCATAATCAAGTTCGTTATCATATTCATTTTTAAAAATAAAAGGTTTAGTCGAACGTGTAAGCCAGTTTCTTGTTAAAGTAGTAATAACTCCCATAAAAACTCCCCTGATTATACAAATTTTGTATAAGTTTTTAATACTTCAAAAATAACTTTTAAATTCCCTTTAAATAAAAGTGTATATTCACCGACAAACCAGTATCCGCATTCATCACAAAGGCCTGGCACATCAATACATCTTCCACAAATACTTAATTTTCCATTTTCCATAACAACGCATTGATAACATGGAGTCGGGAATTTATTATTAATAATATAAGGCATTGCAGATTTTAAATTAAAGATAGGCATTCCTTCATCCATTAAATCACTAATAACTTTACAGCATTCTGTTTTTTCTTCTTTTGTTAAAGCGAGCTCTTTTGTATCTGGATATGGAGTATGAAAATTAAAAGAAACAGCACGAACATTTTTTTTGCTGTTTGCAGTATAAACTACATTTTTAATTGTATTTTTATTGATTTTATTAATTGCCATATAAAAACAAATATTATCTGATGTAGCATTATCGATATTTGTCATGATTTTATCATAAACATCACCACGAATATCATTATGTTTTTCTTTATCGCCGTCTATACTTAAAAGGATTAAATCTGCTTCAGGTAAATCAATAGGAAATGTTCCGTTTGTAACAGTATTTACAATTAAAAATCCCATCTGTTTAGCTTCAATAACTAAATCACGAAGAGTTTTACCATTATCCTGCCACATAAAAGTTTCACCGCCACAGAAAAAAAGGATTCTGACTCCCATATCATATAGCTGCTGCATTTCTGATTTTATCTGATTATAAGGATGTATTATTGCAGTGATATTATTTACTGAACAATGTTTACATTTTAGATTGCATTTATCTGTAAGAATAACTGTACCTAAAATTGGTTTTTTCTGTCTGAAAATAAGTGTTTTTATGCCAAAACGTATAAAATAAAATAAGTCTGATCTCTTCATAAGACTATATTATATTAAATAAAATAAAAATAATAGTCTTATGAAAAGATAAAAAAAATTATTTCATTTTAATATAAATATCATCAATATAGACATTATTTTTATATTTATCATCAAAATCGTCAAAACTTATATTAATTTTATATAAACGATTCCAGTCAAATTTACCAATAGGATTAAACCATTTGCCTTCTTTATCTGACCATGCACCAGTTTCTACTGTCTGCGATACTGGGATTTCTACAGTTACCCATTTATTTAATGAGTAATTTTTTGCCTTAACTGTATAAGATTTTTGCCAGGGAGGAAGTTCTGAACCACCATCTGAATCTATAAATTGAAGTGTAAATTCCTGATTCGCATCTGTAAATTTTACCGAAAGACTTATATAAAAAATTTTAATATTCTTTATAAATTCTTCATAAACTTTTTTTGGTAGAAAAAAAGATATTCCAGCATTAGGTGTTTCATATGTTGCTAAAGTACATAATCTATGATTATCAGTTTCATTTACTTGTGTTACACTTCCCCATTGGCTAAAAGAATAAACATTTTTACCAAGAATGCCATCATATATTTTATATGGTTTCTGGCGTGTAATAATATTCATTGTTTTTAAATATTTTTCTGCAGGCATAGAAAAACCATATGCTTCTAAAATTTCTTTATCTATATCTTCTGGGAAACTTGGATTTTCTATATCTGCTTTTAAAAATCCATCTGAACCATCAATACCCCAGCTGCAATATGGAATATTATTATTATTTAACGCTTCTCTTGTTGCATTAATCCAGGCAATTCTGTCCTGACGATTAATCCAGACTTTATCACCCATTTCTCCACATAAAACTCTTACATTATTCTTTTTTCCCCAGTCAGCTGCTTTTTTAATTCTATCATTTATAAATTTTACAGTTCCAGTACGTGGATATTCATTAAAAAATGTATCCTGTACCCATGAATTCTTTGCCTTTCCTTTAAATTGTGGAATACGTTTTCTATCATATGGGAAAGGAACTCCTTCTAAGTCCATCATTTCTTTGCCAACCCAAGTTGCCCCTTGATGAGTAAAGAGAAATGGTTCATAAAAATGGAATGTATAAATAAGATTGTTATCTTGATAAGGCTTCATTTTTACAAGAGTATCAATACTTGAAAAATCTGCTCCACCAACAACAATAGAATGTTTTGTATCATAAGTTCTAATTAATTTAATAAGATCTTCCTGAATTTTAATCCACTTATTAGAATTTTTATAAGGCGGCTCATTTACAATTTCATACATAATATATTCACTTCTGTCTTTATAACGAGGAGCAACCTGAGACCATACAGTTTCCAGATGTTCTTTCAGCAATTTTTCAGAAACAGGATTATTTGACCATTCTTCAGAATTAAACGAATGATTATCAATTATAAGATAAATTTTGTTTTTTTCTGCCCAGTCACAAACCTGATCTAATTTTTCAAGAACATATTCTTTTATCTTTCCATTTTGAACAGGTTCCATTAATAAATCAAAATGTACAGGAAGTCTTATAACATCAATTCCCATACTTTTAAAACTTTCAAAATCTTTTTCTTCATATTTATTAAGATTTGGTATATCATTTTCATTCCAAATTTCAAAAAAAGTAAGTAAATCTATACCTTTTGAAAAAGGAAGTTTATTATCCTGACAAAAAACCGAACCTAAAGATAAAAACAACATTAAAAATAAAACTAATATTTTTTTCATATATACTCCTATATTTTGAATTATATAACATTCTTTTTATTAATATACAGAGTTCAACTCACAATTTTATAAAAAAACAAAAAAAGGCCTTGCCAAATGACAAAGACTTTTTTATAAACAGATCCCGAAACAAGTTCGGGATGACATTTATTGTAAAACTAGAAACTACCAGCTACGGCTACTGCACAAGCAACAGTGCATACCTAAAATAGAAAACACGTTAAAAAAAGAGGTCCGGTGGACCTCTTTTTAGTGTTTACTTAACAAATGGTTCGCCCGATTTATCGGGCGCCGTTGGATGTACAGTAGCCTGCAATCCTACTTCGTAAGCAATAAGTTTTCCTAGAATGAACCAGCAACTGCAACAGCGCAGGCTACTGTACATCCTACCATAGGGTTGTTACCCATTCCCATGAATCCCATCATTTCAACGTGAGCTGGAACTGATGAAGAACCTGCGAACTGAGC
>CALAUH010000295.1 GCA_937892225.1 uncultured Treponema sp. | reverse complement strand
ACACCCAACAAAACTTTTAATGAGCATTTCAAAATATTCATATTTATCACCTCAATAGTAATATAAAACAACAATACAGAAAAGTAAATATAATCCAATAAAAATTTAAATATTATTTACCCTTTATTAAAAAGTTGTTGCAATACCAAAAATATCTGCAATAATACTTTTGATATAAAAACAGACACCCTATTTGTTGAGGGTGTCTGTTTTTATAGTTTTAATTAGTCATTTGGGATGAACTTGTTGTGAACTGCTGATACAGCTCTGTCAGCTGATTCTGCATCAATGATAACAGAAATCTTGATTTCTGATGTTGAAATCATACGGATGTTGATGTCTCTTTCATAAAGAGCTTCAAACATTGCAGTTGCTGTGCCTGGGTGTGATTCCATACCAGCACCAACTACTGAAACCTTTGCAACGTTTGTGTCACAAACGATTTCTGCATCTTGAAGGTGTGATGAATCTTTAAGAAGCTCAACAGCTACTGGGCCATTTTCCTTGCTAACTGTGAAAACGATGTCCTTTGTGCCATTTCTGCCAAATGACTGAAGAATAATATCAACATTAATATTATTCTGCCCAAGTAACGAGAACAGTTTGAAAGCAACTCCGGGAACATCCTCCAATCCTATAACTGACAATCTTGCAACATGATCGTCTCTGGCAACTCCTGTAATAAGCATTTTTTCCACTTGAGCATCCTCCTAAACTAATGTTCCTGGTTTTTTTTCGAAACTGGAAACTACTTCCATCTTTACATGATATTTTTTAGCAAGTTCTACAGATCTGTTTTGAAGAACCTGTGCGCCGAGAGTGGCTAGCTCAAGCATCTCAGCATATGAAATGGAATCGAGTTTTTTTGCTGTTTTTACTTTACGTGGGTCTGCGGTATAAACACCGTCAACATCAGTCCAGAATTCTACACGTTTAGAACGTAAAGAAGCACCAATGATTGCAGCACTAAAATCAGAACCGTTACGACCTAAAAGACCCATTACAGGTTTACTGCCAGTTCCTTCTTTCCAAGTACAAACAAAACCTGGGAAAAGTAAAATCTTAGTCTGAGTAGGACTTGCACCATCGCGGAAAGGAGCACAAGCTTCGTTACAAAGAGCATAATCAGCTTCCCCTTCTTTTTGATTTCCAGTAGTAAATACAAATTTTCTAGAATCAAGGAAGATAACACTTTGTTTTTTAGCAAGTAAAACTGCTTCCATAATAGGAGCACTTAGAAGTTCGCCCATTCCCATAATACGGCAATGAACAGTATCAGGACACTCGCCAAAGCTTACACAGCCGGCAAGGAGTTTTTCTAATTCAATAAAATTAGGCTCAAGTTTAGCCATTACTTTTTCAGCATCAAAACCTGGGAGTTTAGACTGAAGTTCAAGACAAATTTCGTTGTGAGTATTACGTAAATCTGTAACATAATTGCTGCCAGAAATACCAGAAACAGTTGAATCAATAGCAGCCTGAAGATTGTTTGAAACGCCAGCAACAGCGCTTACAATAACAGAAAGACGGTCTTCTTTTGCACGATTAATAATAATTTCAGAAGAAGCCAAGATGCGGCGGGCATTAGCCATAGATGTGCCGCCAAATTTAAGAGTAATCATTTTTTTTCCTCGTACAGTGGCTACTTAAGTAACACTCCCGTACTTATTAAATACCGCAATTTCCCCTGATTCGGGCGAGCATTCTTTAAAAAGGAAAATATCTTTTTAAGAAGTCGGTATTTAAACAATTAAATTATTATATCGCTATTAAAATATTTTTGCAAATACAATAAATAGTGAACAGCATATTGCTATCAGCTATTAATTGTAAAGTGTTCGCTATCCACTATGCGCTATTAAATAAACGTACATATTTTTTAGAGATTTAGTACATTTCTAAAAATCATTTTTATACTATTATATAAAATATGAAAGATACTACTGTAAATATGACAACGGGCAGTCCCGTAAAACTGATTCTTACATTTTCCATACCACTTCTTATTGGTAACATTTTTCAGCAGTTTTATAACCTTGCAGATTCAATCATCGTAGGTAAATTTATAAATGCCGATGCACTTGCAGCAATTGGAGCAACATCTTCAATCACCTTTTTATTTTTTGCACTTTGCAACGGATTTGCTTCTGGCGGTGGAATTATTGTCTCTCAAAGTTTTGGTAAGGGTGATAAAAAACTCGTAAAAAACTGTATAGCTAACACCGGCTACATCATGATTTTATTACCGTTTATCGTCGGAATTACAGCTTTTTTCCTTTCAAAACCAATTTTACTTTTACTAAAAACACCAGATAAAATTTTTCATGATGCATTAATTTATATAAGATTAATGTGCGCAGGACTTTTATTTACATCAGTTTATAATTACATTTCTTCTATGATGCGTGCCCTTGGAGATTCAAAAACCCCACTCTACTTTTTAATTTTCAGCTGCATTTTAAATGCACTTTTAGATTTACTTTTCGTCTGTGTTTTTAAATTAGGTGTAATGGGAGCCGGCATTGCAACATTAATTTCTCAGCTGATTTCAAACATTCTTTGTATTTTTTATGCATTTAAATTTAATCAATATTTTAAATTTACAAAAAATGATTTACAGATTAACCGAACAATTCTGGCAAGAACAATAAAACTCGGATTTCCACTTTCACTTCAATTCTCTATGATTGCAATTTCCTGTATGGCTTTGCAGAGAGTCGTTAACAATTTCGGGGAAGTTACAGTTGCCGCATTTACCGCAACAAGCCGAATTGAACAGATAATACATCAACCATATCAAACTTTAAGTGCAGCGCTTTCTACATTTGCAGGACAAAACTATGGAGCACAGAAAAATGAACGTGTAATAAAAGGATATCACCGTACTTTATGGATGATGACAATCTTTACTTTAATAATGGTACCAGTTTTACAGATTTTCGGAAAGCAGATAACAAGCATTTTCGTAGATGAAATAGAAGTTATAACAATGGGTGCAAAAGCCATGCAGATTACTAGCCTGTTTTATATTTTCTTAGGATTAATCTATGTCGTAAGAGGAATTTTAAACGGACTTGGAGATGCATTCTTTGCATTACTAAACGGAATTGTAGAAGTTATAGGAAGATTTACAGTGCCATTCATTTTTACCGCCATACCAGCCATCGGATTATGGGGAATCTGGTGGTCAGTCGGCGTTGTCTGGTTTTTAAGTGGATTTACAGCCTGGTTAAGATATAAATTTATTAAAAACAGGAAAATTATTCATTCACAAGATGATGAAAATAATAATGATGATTAAAATTCTACATCTTCATCAAATAACGGTGTGCTAAAATATCTTTCTGCAGTATCCGGTAAAACAGTAACAACAGTTTTTCCAGGACCAAGTGCTTTTGCAAGTTCGAGTGCAGCAGCAACATTAGTTCCAGAAGAAATACCACACATAATTCCTTCTTTTCGGGCTAAATCTCTGCTTGTTTTAATTGCCTGTGAATCTGTGACAATGAAAATATCATCATAAATTTCTTTATTCAAAATTGCAGGAATAAGACCGTCTCCAATACCCATCTGAAGATGAGTACCAACACTTCCGCCGCTTAAAATTGCAGCATGTGCAGGTTCAACAGCCCAAATCGTAATTTCAGGATTATTCTGTTTTAAAACTTCGCCAATTCCAGTTAAAGTTCCGCCAGTACCAATGCCCGAACAAAAACCATCGACTGGACCATTTACATCATTAATAATTTCCTGTGCAGTCTGATTTCTCTGAATTTCAGGATTTGCCGGATTTTCAAATTGTTGTGGAATAAAAACATGAGGGTCCATATGCTGCATATAAAAAGCAGTATCAATACATTCCTGAATACATTTACCAATATCACCATTGTCGTGAACAAGCTTTACTTCTGCACCATAATGTTTAACAAGTTTTCGTCTTTCTTCGCTTACACTGTCCGGCATAATAATTACAGTTTTATAACCACGAACAGCACCAATCAAAGCAAGCCCGATTCCCTGATTTCCACTGGTAGGTTCAACAATAACAGAATTTTTATCAATAAGCCCTTTTTTTTCGGCATCTAAAATCATATTAAAAGCAGTTCTGGTTTTAATAGAACCACCAACATTTAAGCCTTCAAATTTTACCAAAACCCGCGCCATATCCGGAGTTACAAGTTTCTGCAACTGAATAAGCGGTGTATGTCCCATTGCTTCTAGTATATTCTTATAAATCATGATAGTAACAGTATAATGTTTTTAACAGTATGATTGCAAGATTAATTAAAATTTGGTAAAATAAGAAGATGGTGGATCACAATTTAGACAATTAATAGTAATATTTCCACTAACTCGAAAATCAGTACCAGTACGCAGAGACGATCCAGTAAAATATATATCATAATCATTATTATTAATTAAATTTTCACCAAATGTTATATTACCAGCAAGAGATAAACTAGCAAAATCTAAATATGCGCCGACTCCCTCTGTTTTATTGCCACCATTTGATTGAAACGATTGATTACCAGAAATATCAATATTTTTTAAAGTACAAGGAACAGGACTATTACTATCTCCCAAATATAATCCGACACCCTTAATAAAATCAGTATCTTTACCACTTATAATATTATATTTTATCTCCATATCAGTTAAATTACAAACTTTTAAAGAATAAATACCGGCACCATAAAAATGATTATCTCCTTGACTATTATTTACATAAATATTGTTTGCATTTACAATACCACCATTTATCGTAGCTGTTACATCACGCCCTATATACAAACCACCACCAAAAGCATCTGTATTACTAGTAGAATTCATAAATATGTAATTACCACAATCTATTGTAATGTCATTTCCATTTAAATCTATGCCTTGATAAGGTGTTGCACCATAATTTCCAATACAAACATCAGAATTCATAGTAAAAGAACCACCATTTACACATATAGCACCACCATAAGAATTAATTTTTGATTTTATATAATTAGGAGTCTGTGTATCACTATTCTTTCCAATTAAAACATCAGGAGTACCAGATGAATTATCACCTAATGTTAAAGTTCCTTTACTATAAATGGCACCACCAAAATTTTGAAAATTGTTTAAATCATTTTGACTATAATTATATATACAATTTTCTATATAATTACCATAAATATTTGCAGATTTTATATTACATATTCCATTTAATGCAACATAAATTGCTCCACCACTACAAATAGCTCTCTTTTCAGAAGTGATATTATTATTATAAATATTTGATGAACTAATATTACAAGTACTTCCACTATCAATATAAATTACAGCACCATATTGAAAATGATTAGTACCTGAATGACTATCTATATAAATAAAACAAGAACTGATATCTGTGTTTTCAATATTACAAACAGTATTTTTTATATTAATAGCACCACCAACACCAAGCGTTGCTCTATTTCCACAATTTGTTATTTTTGAATTAGTTATATTAAGATTTTTATTATTTCCAGTATCATTTAAACTAAAAAGAACTGTAAAATTAGAATCGCCTCCATAAACAGATATAAAATCTTTAATTAAAACATTATTTATATCTATAGTAATATTATCTACAGTAGAAGTTTTAAAAAATCCTGTTTTTGAAAATCTTTTATCAACATTATCACTTTCACCATCTACCGTTAAATTTTCAAATGTAACATTTATACCACTTTTATTTACAGTAAACATTGGAGAAGAATGATCTCCTTCATATTTTAAAACGTACTTTTCTCTAGAATTTTCATTTTCATTTTTATATGTATTATATCCTTTAACTATAACATTTTTATTTATATATGTTTGTCCTTCACCTTCAGAAACTTCTAATGTATATGTACCTTCATCTTTTAATATAATTGAAAATTCCTGATCACTATCAAAAAAATTAGAATTATTTATTATATCAAAAGCAGTTCGTAAATTTCCTAATGGGTAGTTATATGAACCACATCTTTTATTATTATCATCTACGGAAGTGTCATCATCATTGCTTACGTAAAAAGTAGTTCTTGACATGCTTTGTATAAAAGCTTTTGTAATAGTTAAAATATAATTTCCATTACTGTTATTATTGAAATATGGTTCACCACTTATTGTCTGCCATATATCGGTTGTTAATCCGTTAAAAACATTTATTGCCTGTTGAAAAGAAAAAATTGTGGTACTATTTTTTTTAATATCAAATGTTACACGATAAGCTCCTGAAGGAACATTATCATTTTCTATGTAACCATTTCCATCTATTCCATTAAATTGTAATAAATTATTATCTGCTTGTGTGTATGTTCTAGTATCAAAATCATACTTTTCAATTTTAGAAATAGTTAAATCATAGTCATCATTATATACTTCAGAATAATCATATGGTAAAAAACAAGCACCTGTTCCAGTTCCATCATTTATTTTTTTTAATGTTATAATACCACTAGGAATTGTATCTTCTTGTACAGTTATTGTTGTTGAACCTTGTAATATTACAGTGCCATTTTTTGTACAAGAAATAGTAATATCATAACTCTTATTTGCTTCAATTGAAAATTCAAAAGAGATACCATCATCTTTTACTTCTGCCGAAAAGTTGCTACATGTAACGGAATTATTTGTTCCTGATATTTTTGCATTTATACGAAAACCATATTCTTGACCTTTTAAATCACTATATCCTGGTAAAGTCGGTAAAGCGGTTCTGGAATTACTAACAGATTGATTAATAGAAGAAAGCATTTTGGAAGGTACTGCTCCATCTATTTTTGTAACCATTGTTATTGTAACAAGTTTAGGTTGATTCTTTTTTGTTATTTCCTTAAAAGGATTTGCACAAGATACAAAAAATAAACTTAAAATAAAAAATCGCAAAAAAACATTTTTTTTCATTGCTTTCACTCCATTTTATTTATTATACTTTTGATTTTTATAATGTGCAAGAATTAATTATGAGGAGATAAACAGGTATATTTTTGAAACAGGATAGGAAAGATAAGTATGATAGTAAAACTCGGTAAGCAAACGAAGTTTGCGACTCACATGGATTCGAAAAATCTAACGATTTTCTTTTTTGATTCACGTTTTCACTGTCCGCTGTCTGCTATTCGCCATCCCACTATTATGATTTTACATATGTAAAAGGAAGTAAATAATTATATAAAATACCTTCGTATTCAAATTCAATTTTTATTATATATTTATCAGGAGGAAGTGAAGCTGTATTCCATTTGTTTGTACCTGAAGTTAAAGTTATTTCATTACCATTTAAATCGGTTAATACTACAGAATTAATTGTTGAAGTTGAACCTGTAAAATCTAAATCTAAATTTCCACTTCCCGATACTGTCATATTACTTACATAAGTGGTATCATTAATTTTAAGATTTATACCAACAGAACTTAATGATTCTAAATCTCCAAAGAAACCGCTTTGCATAAGACTGGCTTTTCCGTTTATTTTATTAACAATATATCCTTCATCTGAAAAGAAAACATCAGAAGGTGTTATTGTAGATGGTAAATCATTTGTAAAAGTAATCAATTTGGTATTATTAGGTTTTTTTGCAGTTGTAATACCAATTTCTGATTTAGAAGAAATATTACTTACAGAAATTTTAATATCAAAAGAGTCAAAACGATTTTCCGAAGCACCAACAGACATATCAATTTTATCGCATATATACAAATTTTCCTGTTTTGAAACACCGTCATTTTCAGACTTATTATTTTTTATAATAGCATTAGATATTGCAATCCTAGGTGTTCCACCTGATTTTGTATTTAAATATACGCCGCCTTTACTTACCTGCTCATTATTAATAATTTCTACTACACCACCATTACTGTCACCTAAAGATAAACCCGTATTTGTATTTTCTAAAGATACAACTATACCACCGCCCATACCCTGCTCATAAAAACCTTCAGTATAAAGAATTTCAGGATTTATTATAGCTTTATTATTATGTACAGATCCAGAATAAAAATTGCAAGTCGAATCTAATACGTATATACCGCCACCGGCTTGTGCTTTATTTCCATATATATTTACATTTGTTAATTTTAATGTGGAATCTTTTATAAAAATTCCACCGCCAGATTGTAAAGCTTCATTATTATAAATATTTACATTTTCTAAATTCAATGTTATTCCATTATCACTTACAAGAATTCCACCACCATCTAAACAGCTTGAATCTGTTTTCCCATTAGTTATATTTAAATTTTTAAGATTTTTTGTTCCTTCACCTTCAAAACGAATAACAATTCCTTTTTTTTGTGCATCTATTGTTTTGTAAGAATTATCTGCACTTTGTATTGTAAAATTACTTGGGAAATCTGTTAAAATTAACGAACTATTCTCGCTAATAGAACTATTTTCTTCTACACTACTATTATCTGGAGTAATATTTGTTAATAAATTAATTGTAATATCTACATTATATTCAAAATCAAAACCATAAATATTATCATTATTAAAGCTTCCATTTCTCGCAATAATATTACCTTTTACTTCATTTATACAATGTTGTATTGTTCTATATGGTTTTTCTTTTGAACCATTTGATTCTGTAGGGCTATTATCATTTCCATAATCAGCAACATAATAAATACTATCCCGTTTTACATCAACATCATTTTTATTTACAGATTCACTGTCCTGATAGCCGTCTAAAAATGCATAGGCATTAATAGTATAATTATCTCCACACGGCAATAAAAGTTCAGCCGGTGCTTTTACTGTATTTGTTTCTTCATTTGAGCCATTAGAATATGTATAACAGATATATGGAGTTTCAGAAAAACCGCTTATATCTTCTATAGTAAGATGACACATTCCATCTCTGTTACTGTCTGTTTTAAAATTTGTTGAAGGCTCAATCTCCATACCATTATATTTAATTATAGGAGGATTAATCGAACCTTTATCTTTTTCTATATATACACTTGATTTTAAACCAAAACTATCTTCTACAATAATCGTATATCCAAAGCCTTCACCAGAATCGTTTGAGATCTCTGTATTAAAAGTAATTTGTATATTTTCACCTGATGCTGATGTTGTTAATGAGCTAGTTCCATCAACATCAGAAAAAACCATTCCGTTAGTTGCATTTGTAATATCCCAATGCTTTTTTGAATTATTATTTTTCTGTATTGTTAAACCATTTGTATCAATTTTATGAATAGGATTTAATAAATTTTGTATTTCAAAAGTTAAATTAAAATTGTCAGTTCCGTTTTCAATTTTTGCATTTTTTACACGAAGAGGACTTGTATTAGCACTTAAATCTATTCTATATGATTCATATTCATCTTGAGTAATTGGAATATTTTTATTTGGATTATATCTAATGTTTCCAGATATATCTTTTACTATCTGATTGTTTTCACCAGTTATAGCTCCAGAATCAACAATATATAAAAAATCTTTATTAAAAACTAACTGCCAG
The DNA here is from genome assembly GCA_937892225.1 of uncultured Treponema sp. Classification (GTDB taxonomy): domain Bacteria; phylum Spirochaetota; class Spirochaetia; order Treponematales; family Treponemataceae; genus Treponema_D. The sequence goes on along the minus strand of CALAUH010000295.1, from coordinate 16,368 downwards.
ATACAATTATCTTCAGATACACTGATAAAATCACAAGGAGATATATCGCTATGTATTGTTAAATAACTATTTATATAAGGATTATCAAATTCATAACAAAATTGCAAATCATAGGCAGTAAATTTAAGAGGATTTGAAAGATACAGTGTAATATAATGATCTTTTTGTGAATCAAAACATTCTATTCCAGCAGCATTTCTTGGGTAAGTTCCATCCAATTCATTTTTTTGAATAACAGCCTGTGTTGTATATTTTTCAAAATAAGCTCTTACAGGCACATTAAAATTTTTGCAGGAAATAAGAAATGTTACAAAAATAAATAAAAATAACTGCTTCTTCATTTTCAAAACTCCCTGAAATTTTAGAATTGCCAGCCAGCTCCGACCGCTGGTAAAAAGACGCCTGGAATTGTATCTTTTGCAAACGTCATTAAATAATCCAAATCAATATTTATAAAAAGATTCTTTGTAAAATAAATCTGTACCCCTGCCCCTAAATCCATATTAATTGCAAGACTGTTTAATGATTCTGTAATTATATCATGAGGGAAGTAATATTTAAAGTCAGAAAAATATGTAACTCCTACACCGGCTCTTCCTTCAATTGTCATTTTTAATCTTCTGACTTTCTGATTTTTATCTACTTTTCTAACCGGATACTGATATACAAAATTCAAATTACCGTAAAAAACGTTACCGTTAACGCTGTAATTTTCAAAATCCTTAAACATTCTTGTATAAAAACCGTTTACTCCAATTCCATAATATCCGGAAGCCATTTTAAAAGGCATAAGATTCATTTTAAAAGTTGCACTTAACAGATACGCTGTATTTCCAAGATAAGTCGGAAATGTATCATCAAAAAAAATCAAAGGAACAACATAAGACGCACTTATATCAAAATCGACTGGTTTTTTATAGACAATTTTAATATCAGGATAAATTGTTTTTAATCCGCCTTCATTTATTGCAACAAGTGAATATTTACCGACCTTTAATTTATCTGGATTTACATAGATTTCTGCATGACGATTTTTTGTATCACGCTGTTTTATTTCCACTTCTAATCTTTTACCTTTTTCATTTTCTATATAAAATTCAATACCGTCGCGTAATTCCTGACCGTCAATTTCAAAATTACCATCCTGTACTTCTTCAAGATAAAGTAATTTCGGGCTGATACTTTTTACAACCGGTTTATATGCTTTTATGATTGTTAATTCCTGCCAGTCCGTATCAAATTCCTTAAGCCCAAGCAGATTAAAAATTACGATTCTGTATCTATAAAGACCTGCTTTTAAAGATAATTCTACTGAATGCTCCTGAGTTTCTATAAAATCTTTTTTTTCGTAAACCTTTTTTTTCTCATTCCAGCTTTCTATTGTAAATTCATATTTTAAAACATCGCCGGCATCTTCCCATGTAAGAGTCTGTGTAAATTCATAATCACCTTTTTCATCTTCCACAAGATGATAATTAACTTCCTGCGAAAAACAAAAAGATGATAAAAAGAGAATAATTAAAGAGGTTAAAATCTTTCTATTATTTACCATATAATCTACCCGGATTTTTTAATTTAGTCTTAACTGATGGTAAATCAATTGTCAGACTAGAATCTTCTACTTTACCCTGCTGGAATATAATTCCCTGATAAAGTGATTGTGCCTCTACACTCCACTTTAATTTTCCTTTTTCAAGAATAGATAAATCTTTTAATTCAAATTCAAGTGTATTTTTATCTAACACCTGTTCAGAAATTACTTTATTCTTGCTATTCTTTAATCGGAAAATATACTGTTCAGCTTCCGGAACACTCTCCCATTTAAACATAATTGTTCTATTTTCTTTAAAATATGTACCATTAAATTTCTGTTTTTCAACAGGAAGAATTTTCTTTGGTGCATCTAATTTTGGTATTTCTGTTACAGTAAACTTTCTTGTTTCCTGAGAAGAAATATCATATCCATCATATGTACTTGCTACAATTTTCCAGAAATATGTTCCTTCATATAATACAGGAAGCTGTTCTGTAAATGAAGGATTATTTCCTGCATATGTTATATTTTCCTCTGAAATTCTATCTTTGTAAATAACAAGTTTTGTTTTTTTAGGTTCATCCACACTTGACCATTCTACAAAACCCGGTGATTTAATTGCATTTGCTCCATCATAAATAACATTATTTAATGGAGAAATCAATTTTACAGGTTTAAGCTGTTTAACCAAGAAATTACTTGTAGATAAATAACCTGTAAGTCTAGATGCCATTGGAGATTCTTCTCGGAATGCCTGAACTGTCCAGACATATTTTACTTCTTCCCAGCTGGATAAATCTAAACTGAACTCTACTACATCAGGATTAGAAGGTTCTATAAAATTCTGTTCAACAATATAATTTTCTGGAGACGATGCACGTGCTATTTTTATAGAATAATAATCAGCATTTTCTACAGTCTTCCAGCGGAACTTATATTTAGAACCTGGTCTTACAATAACTCTTGAACCGTTAATAGGATTAATTAATTCAGCAGGTTTTAATGGTTCATCTATATATAAAGTTTTTGGTTCTGTCGCTTTTTTGAACGAACCAATTTTTGAAGAAATACGCCAGTAGTAAGTTCCAGGTTTTAAAAGTCGTCCGTTTGTAGAAAAATTAGAAACTGTTTCTGAACTTACAATTTGTGTAAATTCAATATCCCTTGCAATTTCAAAAAGAACCTGATTAGAAATATTTGTTTTCCAGCTGAATTTTATATCCTGAGATCTAGATTCTGCTAAATGATATCCGTCTGGAGGGAATAATGTTCTTTGTTCAAGTTCAGCATCAACTGCATAAAATTTTCTTATTTCAGAATCTTTAGATTTACCGTCAGAATCATTTACAGAAACCTGCCAGTACCACAATCCGTTTGCTAAATCCACTTTTGATGTATCTAAGCTGAAATAATTTTTATTTACATTTTCTTTTACAACAGGTGTCGAAGCAGAATTTTCACCCCAGATTTTTATTTCATAGAAACTTGCTTCTGGTTCATCCTGCCAAGAGAAAACAATATTTTTATATGCTTTTGTAGTTCCAGTCTGAACTTTAGTACTTACAAGATCAGAATCTTTTGGTAACAGTAAAACCGGAGCCTGCATTTCAAAACTCTGCTTGATTTCAAAATGTCCTGTTAAAGAAGTTTTACCATAACCAATATCATCTGTAATATAGAATGGAGTTACTGTCCAATACCAGTTTCCTTTTTCTAAAGTTGTAACTGTATAAGAACAACTTGATGCTCTTTTTACAATAACAGGATTATTCATCTGTTTGTTATCAGCAATTTTAAGTTCATAAGATGATGCTTTTTCACTTTCTGTCCAGGACAAACGGATTGATGGTAATTTATTTCTATAAGTTGTGATTGAATCTTCTTTTGGAGAAATTAATTCTGGAACTGGAGAATAAATAGAATTAATTTTACCTGCAACTGTTTCTGAACTGATTTTAGAGTTTTCTTCAGGCAGTGTAGTTACCTTCCAGAATGTCACGCCATTAGGTACATTAATAGAAGATTTTGATACATTTTTAACGATTTTTTTAGAAACATCCCTAGAAAAATCTTTTACAGGCGAAGTTTCAATTAAAATATTGTTTATATCAGAGTTCCATTCAAAATCATATTCAATTGCATCTTTTTCAAAATTAATAATTCTCTGATTTACAGATGGATTTAATACTACAAGATGACTTTGAATCATTGTTCCATCATCCTGTAACATTGTTTTTATCCCCTGATTTATTTCATAATTGCCGCCGTCTTTTTGTAAAACTGCATTTCCTTTTTCCATTTGAATAGAAAATCCGTTTGCAGAAGAATCAAAAGATGCTTTAGAATTTGCATCAAGATTTATGATGTTATTTCCATATTTTATAATCATTTTTGATTCTGTCTTAGCAGAAAATTTTCCATATGATGAAGAAAGTTGTAATGTACCGTTAACTAAAAAAATCTGCACCATTGTATTTTCATGCAGTTCAATAGAATTTTTATCTACACAATAAATAGTTGCTTCTGCCTGTGGTGCAATTCGGATTGTATCACCATTGTAAACATCCGACTTTTGTCTTAAGCGGTCCCAGACAAGTTCATCCAGAATTTTTCTTTGAGCAATCTTATATTTATATTCAATAACAGCTATTGGTGTTTCTTTTTTACTAAACGTTTTGTTTAACTCAAGCCAGAATTTAACCAGACAAAAAAGTGAAGCTAAAAGGCAGAGTAAAACAAATAAAACATCAGTTAGCTTTAACTTTGCTTTCTTCCGCATTAAGATTAACCTCGTTAAAATCCGGCGTTGGTATTCCTAAAAGCGTTCGTACATCCGAAAGCGTTTTAGGCCCCAAAGGACCAACTGCTCTTCGACAATATTCATCTACTACAAACTCAGGATCTGTAGTTTTAAAGAATTTTTCTATATCAAAATTAGGCATATTTACAACACCATAGAAATGCTGTTTGCCCTTACCTTTTACATCAAAAGTTACTGGAATTTCTTCTACAATTATTTCATTTTCTATATTATGTGGCTTAATTGTATAATTATTATCCTTACATTTTATATAATCATATCTAAGTAATGTATAAGTAGCTTCTGTAATAAGCATATCAGTTCCACAAAGTTTATTTGAACTTTCTGTACGACTTGCAAGATTGACTGAATCACCAATCGAAGTAAATTCCATCTTATCCATAGAACCCATAAATCCGACTGTAGCTCTACCAGTATTAATACCAGAACCTATTCGAATAATTGGTTTAATTGCTGCCTTTGGTTCATTCTGATGTGCTTTTGTAAATTCCACAGCTTTTTTGTTATAAAGCATAAGTGAATATCGCATTGCTAAAGCACAACGAATTGAATTAAGAGCATCTTCTTTCATATGACGGAAATGCAATAAAGCAAGTTCCTGTTTTTTAGGATCAGTATCTGGCATATGTTCAAAAGATAAATCATCATCTCTTAATACACCCCAGCATGCCATAATTGCATCACCTTCGAATTTATCTACGTTACCGCCAGAAATTGTAATACAATTTACCATTCGGCTCATATAATCATTTAAAAATCCAATGATTGCAGCACCTGAATCAAGGCCAAAACGTTTTGTAAAACTATCCGAAATTGATGTAAAACCACGAATATCACTAAAGAAAATTGTAATATCTTTTAAATGAGGATTAAAATCAATTTCTTTACGAGCAACTGCTTTTGCAACACCTTTATTTGTAAGACGACTGACAGTATTTAATATTTCCCGTTCATCTTTTGTCGACTGCATTAAAACACCGATTTCATCTGTACGAGGTTTCTTTTTATTAGGAGTAAGTTCATCAAATAAATCTGTATTAAAATTACCCTGACCTATTTCTTTTGCAACTGCTGTTAATTTTTTAAGAGGATTTGAAATCGTCTTTGAAAAGAAGAAAATTGATAAAATTGAAATGAATAAAACTGCACAACTGAGCCAGATATTTTTAATAGTCTGATCGTATACAGGTCTAAGAGCTTTATTTTTTTCTACGACAGATAAAACTGCAAGATTGGCAAATCCAAGTTTATGATATGCACCAAAACATTCATTTCCATCCAAATCTGTAAAAATTACCTGACGATGTTCATCATTATTTGCATTCATTACATTAAGTAATTCAAGCTTATTCATATTAGCACCAGATTTTACAAGTTCAAAATCAGAATGAATAAGTAAATCCCCCTGATGATTAATCATAAAAATCTGATTTGCTTTTCCTGTACTAAAATTTTCAGAAAGAGAATCTGATGAAAAGAAAATAACAACACATTCATCTTTACCATCTTCTTTCCATGGGAACATATAAACTAAAACTGCATTATTAAAAACAGGAGCGGCATTAAAAACAAAAGTTTCACCCTCTTTTGCACGCTGAATATCCTGTGAATGTAAAGAAATAAATTCGTTTACTAAAGATGATTCAATTTCGTGTGATACAAAAAATTTATCGTTAATAAAAGATGTTCTTTCTGGAACAACAACTGCACCAATATATGCATTTCTGTCAAAAAAGTATGATGTAGTCTGTCTTGAAAGTAATGCTGAAGAACCTGAAAGATTAAGCATATCAAGAAGTAAAGAAACATTAGATCTTGTGGAGTTTAATTCATTTTCTGCAGTTGTTGCAGCCTGACTTGAAAGGGTAAAATTGTTATCTTCTGCATCTATACGGATTGAACCTGTACTTCCAGCTAATAAAAAACTTACTAAAAAAGTAATAGCTCCCAGAGAAAGAATTACAATAACTGAAATAATTAAAATCAGTTTTTTTCCTATCGAAAGTGATCTGGCCATAAAAAATGCACCTTTTTACCCTAAAATATTTAAAAAAGTTTATTATACAAAACTCCATTTTAAATATCGGCATACAAGTGCATTTTTTTGAGTTATTTCTACTATATAAGCATTAAAAATTGATAACAGTTTATCTTAAAATCAGCATCATTTCTTCTAACATAACTGCTTTTAATCCACGTTTTTTTAATTTTTCTATGATTAAATCATCTGGATTTTCTTCAAAAATAACATAACCATCACCAACAAGATGCTCAAAGGTTGTTCCACCATTATCATAAATCTTTTTTACAAGTGCAAAACTCATATCAATATCAGATTTCATTAAAGATGATGACAATTCATATTTGTTACCGACAATTGTTTTGTGGCTAGGTTTAGGTGATTTTTTACCATAAAGACGTTTTATTTTTTCAGTCATTTCTTTACGGTAAGCACGTTCTTCCTGCTGAATAAGCATCTGTTCAGAAGAAATAAATAATCCTTTATTCTGCTGTAAAAGATTTTCCACCGAAATATTTTCATTCATACAGACTTTTTTAAGACAAAGCATTGTCATCATTGCATCATCGACAGATTTATGACTTTGATATTTTGCAACATTAACACCTAGTTCTTCTGCCCATTCAACAAGTTTCTGTTTTTTTCCGTATTTTTGCTCTAAAAATTTTTCTAAATCAAATGCTCTGAACTGAATAAAATCTTCGTTATAACGTTCACATGCAGAATTAACAAAACCAACATCATTACCGACTGCAAAACCTAAAACATAACGATTACCAGTAGTAAAAAGTTTTTTAATTTCCTTGTAATAACTTTCCCAGTTAGGTTTAATTCTAAAATAATCTTTTGAATATGCAAGCTGACATCCCCCCTTTCCACTAAAAAGATACCAGTCAAATTCACATTCAGGATTTATAACAACATCTTCACTTTCTAAAACATTTAATTCATCATCAGCAACTACATAACCTAACGAACAGATTTTTCCAATTCCATCAAATGTATTTGCACATTCACAGTCAAAAAAAACAAAAGATTTATGATTCATAAAAGAAGTATATCAGATTACGTTAATTTAGTTAATTAATCAAAGTGATTTGAATCGTTTTTCTCCATGGAGATTCAACTTTAATTAATAACCCCGTAACAGTTACCATTGAATTTTCCAATTCATCAAGTCTTTTAATTAAATCATCTTCTGCAATAACAGAAAACACAACGGAACTTTTACTTTGAATATTTTCAGTAATTAAATAATCTTCTCCACTCTTCTGCAATAAACCAGTAATTGTAAAAGTCTGACCGATATTTTCTTCTGTTAAAAATGAATGATTAGTAAACTTTGCCGTAGAAGAAGGAACTTTAACAGCAACTTCATCTTTTTCAACAGTTTCATTTTTTTTAGAAGAGACACATCCGGCAATAAAAATTAATGTTATCAGACTTATTACAATTACAAGTATTTTTTTCATATAATTACCTAATTACTAAAACAAAGTTGTAAATATTCATTCCAATAATTACCTGGCGATGTTACTTTACCAAAATCCAAATTAGTATAGAAATTTGGAGCTGTTCCTGGAATTAGTAAATTACCATTACTTGCGATTGTTGCACCACAAATTGTTAAACCACAGTAATTATCTTCAAAAGAAAGACCCCTATAAGTATATGCATTTTGCTGATAATAATTGTAACAAATATTATTAAATCTTAAATCCCAGAAATCTTTCCAACTGTATAAAATCATATCTTCTAAAGCAATTAAAACTTCTATACATTTATCATTGAGTTCTTTCCAGTAATATGGATTTGAAATTCCTTGTAAAGTTTCAACTGTATAAACTCTAATCCAATCTGTAAAATCACCAATATCTATAAGCCAGTTATATGTTCCCTGATAGAATAAAGCTCCATAAATACAATTTGGATAATTCAAGAACATATCTGCAAAACCTTTCGCAAAAGATTTTGTAACAGTCGTATCATCTGGTCCAACTGCTAAAGACAAATAAACCTCATTAGTATCTTCATCAACTATCTCATGAAAATATAATTTATGACCATCAGGATTATTTGCATCATTTATCAACAATTGTGCCATTTCAGCAATTTTTTCTGCTGCTGTATTTACTGCATTAAGATCAATTACAGAAAGTGTCGGTATTCCTAAACGCATTGCTGCATAATTTGAATTAAGAATTTCTAATTCTTCTGCTGTAATATTACTAATATTTGCACTTTGAATTTGTGGATTTATTTCTTGTAAATAATACAAATAATAATAACTCCAATTTATAGCTTTATGATAATAATCAGCATAATCTTGAATTATCTGTTTAGACACTTCTTCTACTGTGCAATTTTTCTTAAATGCCTTTATAACTTTATCATATGGTAACCCATCTGCTGGAATTGTATTTGGAGAAGCAACTAAATATTTTGCATATGGAGCAAACTGATATGATTCTTCTATAGACGCACCAAGACATACATCCATAATAATCATATCTGCTTTATTCTCTCCTGTAAAACCGGCATTATTTAAAGCTGTACTTACATCAACTGTACTTAAATAACTGGAAAGATTACTTTCATCCCAGCAAAGTGCACGTCTTTCTTCATTATCTGTTACAAGTTTTCTTCCATCTTTTAATTCCAGATAACGTGCTTTTTTAGGTCCGCCACCATGATCACTAAACTGAATGATATAACCTTTATTTGCCGTATAATGAGTTTTTACCCAATTCAAGAAATTTTCTAAAGTTGCTTCACTACCCATATTTACTTCACCATATGATGAAGCAGTTATATTATCTGGAGTCGAAGAACTTGATAATATCCAGTCTTTAGCAGTATAAGAAAGATTTTTTGTTGAAGAAGAAAGAACATAACCTGAAGAATTTACAGTAGTTGTTGCTATACCACTATCTTTTCCAATTTCAAATATATACGATCCAGGATGATTTACTTTTATATACTCACTTACAACATTATAACCATCCCAAAGAGCTACAACATTAACTGTATCATAATTACTGTTTCCACTTATCTGATATAAACCATATTCAACTTCATTCATATCCTTATAAATATTGTCATTCAGGTTATTATCACCATCCATATACATAGCAATAACCCAATCTGATTCTTTTTTTGTAATGATTGAAGTTCCTTTTACACTAGCAACTTTATTTGTACCAGTTGTTTTAACCTGGAAAGTATATTCAACATTATTATCTAAACCATAAAATTCTATTGAATTAGCTTGTATATTTTTTACAGTAACCTGTGCACTTCCTTTTAAAACTGTAACTGTATAAGCATAATAACCACTTGCATTTGTCCAAGTCAATTTTGCATATGAATCATCAGTTGTAACAGCCAAATTAGTAACAGCGGCAGGTTCATATAACTTTTTTGAAATTGTTCGCGACTCTACACTATTAGATACTGTAAAAGTATAAGTTCCTTCAGATAACATTTCAAAGAAATATGTTATTTCACTATAGCTACCTTCATCAGTAAATTCACAATTTTCTGATGAAATTATTGTTTTATTTCCATTAATTAAATATGAAACTTCTAAATTTGGAATTGTTTCATCATCAAATTTAAAGATTTCATGTTTTTCATTTGTATAAACAGAAAATTTAATAGTTCCTTTAACTAAATCTGTTCCATTAACAATATCTGAATTATTCAATGATAAAAAAAGTTTTGGTGTATAAACACCATACAATGACATATTTTTAGTTACAACGTCATTTTCAATATCAAAACTTTTTGATTCTGCTTCAGTTTGATTTGCAAGACTTTCTGTCCAATAAAGAAAATAATGATATGAAATATCTTTACGGTCACTGGAAGTTAAAGTTATTTTTTCCCCTTCAATAATCTCTTTTGAAAATTTAATTTCAGTTTTAGAATTTGTATAAAAATTTACTGTATACACATTTTTTGTAGAATAAACAGCATAAAGATTAACCTCTGCTTTACTTGAAGTAATTTCATTCACAAATTCGTCTGTTTTTCTTGTTACATCTGTTGCTTCTGGATTTTCTGACCAATATAAGAAATGATAATCTTTAAAATTTTCACGGAAAACATCTATTTTTGGAAAATCCTCTGTTGGAATACTTAAGCCTACATCATAATATTTATTAAAAAGAGAATTTTCATCTGACGTCTTTTTATAAAATTTTACTTTTGCAGAAAATGATGCGTAATATTCAGCATCAGCTTTAATATATATATCTTCAAATTTATTACCGTCTTTATTAAACCAGCCGTTAAATCTAAAGCCATCATATTTTATACTAAAATAATTTAGAATTTCATCATAACCTTGACAGGCAGATACATAAGTATTTTCTGGAACTGTAAATTCCTTTACAATTTCATCATCTTCATAAAATTTGATTTTATAATTTTTTACAGGTTCAACTTTCGGTGCATTACTACAGCCAAAGAAAATTAAACAGAAAGTTAAAATAAAAAGAAATTCCTTTTTTCTTGCAAACATTATAAGCCCCTAATAAAGATTGTATTAAAATAATCAATTAATTGTATCATAAGTTACTTATAAATATAAGCACTTTATCTTATTGAGCAATTTTTTCTTTGTAATTGTAAATAATCATAAAATTTAGTATATTTATTCTATGTTATTAGAAGTAAAAAATCTTTCTGCCGCGCTTGAAGACGGCAAACAAATATTAAATGACCTTTCAATTCAGATTGATAAAGGTGAAACTCACGTTCTTATGGGACCAAACGGAGCTGGAAAATCATCGCTTGGAAACACTTTGATGGGAAATCCAGTTTACCGTGTTACTGATGGAAAAATCTTTTTTAACGGACAGGATATTACTAACGAAACTACAGATAAACGTGCAAAACTTGGTATGTTTATGAGTTTTCAGCAACCTTTAGAAGTTCCTGGCATTTCTTTGGAAGGTTTTATCCGCTCTGCAATCCAGCAGAAAACTGGTGAACGCGTAAAATTGTTCCAGTTCCAGAAAGAACTTGCTGCAAAAATGGAATTACTCAACATGAATCCAGATTATGCAAAGCGTGATTTGAACGTTGGGTTTTCTGGCGGAGAACGTAAAAAATCAGAAATTTTACAGCTTTTAATGCTTAAACCAGATTTTGCAATTCTTGATGAAACAGATTCCGGTCTTGATGTTGATGCAGTTCGCGTTGTTTCAAAAGGAATTGAAGAATATCAGAAAACTGTCGGCGGTTCACTTTTAATCATTACTCATAATACAAAAATTTTGAGCAGCTTAAATGTAGACCACACACACATTCTTGTAAAAGGTCACATTGTTCACTCAGGCGACGGAAGTCTTGTAGAACAAATTAATAAAAATGGTTTTGAAGAATATATAAAATAATTCGGAATGCGGAATGGAAAACAAACAAAAGATTGACGACATAAACAGAGAATTTTACGATTTCCGCTACGAAGAAAATGAAGAAAACACTTACCGTATGGAAAGTGGATTAACTCCAGATATCGTTGCAAAAATCAGCGAAGAAAAAGGCGATCCACAGTGGATGCGCGAATTTCGTTTAAAATCTCTTGAAACATATAATAAATTACACGTTCCAAACTGGGGTCCAAGTATTAAAGGCCTTAATATGGAAAATATTGCAACTTACGTTCGACCAAAAACCGAAATGAGCGGTAAATGGGAAGACGTTCCAGAAGATATAAAAGAAACATTTGAAAAATTAGGTATTCCAGAAGCAGAACGAAAATCTTTGGCCGGTGTTGGTGCACAATATGATTCAGAACTTGTCTATCACAATGTTCAGGATGAAGTTGCAAAACAGGGCGTAGTTTACATGGGATTTGAAGAAGCATTAAAATCTGAAAAATGGGGACCAATGGTTCAGGAATATTTTATGACTTTAATTACTCCCCAAGATCATAAATTTGCAGCTTTACACGGTGCAGTCTGGTCTGGCGGAAGTTTTGTTTACGTTCCAAAAGGTGTTCATCTTTCGTTCCCATTACAGTCTTATTTCCGTTTAAATGCAAAAGGGGCTGGTCAATTTGAACATACACTTATTATTGTTGATGAAGATGCAGACCTTCACTTTATAGAAGGATGTTCTGCTCCAAAATATAACGCAGCAAACTTACATGCAGGCGCTGTTGAACTATTTGTAAAAAAAGGTGCTCACCTGCGCTACTCTACAATCGAGAACTGGTCTAAAAATATGTACAACTTGAACACAAAACGTGCAAAAGTTGAAGAAGGCGGTTCAATTGAATGGGTTTCTGGTTCATTTGGAAGCCACATTTCTTATTTGTACCCGGAAAGTGATTTAGTGGGACGCAATGCACGTGCAGAATTTACAGGTGTAACATTTGCAGGCGGTGGACAGAATCTTGATACTGGTGCAAAAATGGTTCACCTTGCTCCAAATACAACAAGTTTGATTACAACAAAATCAATTTCAAAAGGCGGCGGAATTTCTACTTACCGAAGTGCCGTTTATATTGATAAAAAAGCTACAGGAAGTAAAGCATCGGTTTCATGTCAGAGCCTTATGCTTGATTCAGAAAGTCGTTCAGATACAATTCCAGCAATGGAAATTTTAACAGACGACTGCGACGTTGGACACGAAGCAAAAATCGGTCGCATCAGTAACGATGCAATCTTCTATTTAATGAGCCGAGGAATCAGCGAAGAAGAAGCCCGCAGCATGATTGTAAGTGGTTTTGCAAATCCAGTAAGCAAAGAATTGCCGCTGGAATATGCAGTAGAGATGAATAATCTTATCCGTCTGGAGATGAAGAACTGAAACAGGGATAAAAAGGATTAATGGGATAAAAAAATATAAAAAATTATCCATTTCATCCTCTTCATCCCCGTTTCAAAAAGAATAAAATTATGGAAAATAAAATAAACATAAACACAATTCCATCATTAACCTGGAATTGGCTTAAAATGAATAAAGACTCAGTTGAACTTGCAGATTCGTTTGAAAAGTACGAACCTTTTATCAGCAATATTCCAGACGGGATTACAATTGATAATGGACAATTAAAAATTGACAATTACACTTTTGGTAGTGGTATTTCAAACCGTGCAAATTTAAAAATGCCAGACAGCCGTGTGGAAGAAATTGATAATGGACAGTTGAAAATTGATAATTCAATTTCGCATCCATTAACAAAACTAATTGATGAAGTTTGTAAAGATTCTCAATTCATAAAAATTACAGGAAATTCATCTGCCCCACTCGTTTTAAATTTTACTTCAAAAGGAAATACAGTTTCTGACCAGACAATTTATGCTACAGAAAATACAGAAAGTACAATCATCTTTGTTTATAATGGTGATACAGAAAGTCAGATAATCCGCACAAAAATCTATGCAGAAGAAAATGCAAAAATCCATATAATCAAAGTTCAGCTTTTAGATAAAAACGCCGTTCAGCTTGATGATACAGCTTTTATTGGTGAAGATAATGCAAAAATGCAGTTTACACAAATTGAACTTGGCGGTGCACATATTGATTCAGGACTTCACGTAAACTTAAAAGGATATAAATCTAATTTTATTAGTAACGTTTCTTACATCTGCAAGGATAATCAATATCTTGATATGAATCATATTGTTTATCATTATGGAAAAAAATCTGAATGCAAGATGGATGTAAACGGGACTGTAAAAGATGATGCAACTAAAACTTACCGCGGAACAATCGATTTTAAAAACGGTTGTGCAGGCAGTAAAGGTAACGAAATGGAAGAAACTTTATTACTGTCTCCTACAGCTGTAAATAAATCGCTTCCAGTAATTTTATGTGATGAAGAAGATGTTGAAGGTGAACACGGTTCTACAATCGGCCGCATTTCCCAGGACATTTTATTCTACATGCAGACAAGAGGAATCAGCAAAAAAGAAGCAGAAGAATTAATGACACGTGCAAAAGTTCAAGCCGTTGCCGATTTAATTCCATGTGATGATGTAAAGGATAAAATATTGAATTTTATAGATAAGGAACGGGGATAAAAAGGATTAAGAGGATAAATAAGGAACAGAGAAAAATAATTCGCAATGCGTAATTAAAAAAAGTGAAAACTTTATACTTCTCATTCTGTTTCAAAAAAAATCCTTTTTATCCCCTTCATCCCCGTTTCAAAAAGAGTACTATTATGAACAAATATAGAAAAGATTTTCCTTTTTTTAAGGCAATTGACGAACATAACTCAAGTGATAATAACGGTCTTGTTTATTTTGATACAGCCGCAACAGCCCAGCGTCCATTTATCGTAATGGATTCAATGACACATTTTTACGCAACAGAAAATGCAAATCCTTTACGCGGACTTTATTCTTTGAGCGAACGTGCAACTTACGCATACGAACATGCCCGTGAAACCGTAGCAAAATTTATAAATGCAAGCCGTCCCGAAGAAATTATTTTTACACGTAATACAACAGAAAGTTTAAACTTGATTGCATATACTTACGGACTAGCAAACATAAAAGCTAGTGACGAAATCTGTGTTACAATCATGGAACACCATTCAAATATAATTCCATGGCAGATGGTTTGCCGTGAACGTGGTGCAAAATTAGTTTTTCTTGAATGCGATAAAAACACAGGAATAATAAGTGACGAAGAAATCAATTCTAAAATCACTTCTAAAACTAAAATTGTTTCCTGTGCACACATAAGTAATGTTTTGGGTGTTACAAATCCAATCAAAAAACTCAGTGATAAAGCACATTCCGTAGGTGCCATTATGGTCGTGGACGGAGCACAGTCTACTCCACACATCAAAGTTGATGTTCAGGCACTTGGTGCAGACTTTTTTGCGATGAGCGGACACAAACTTGGCGGTCCAATGGGAATTGGTGCTTTGTGGGGAAAATTGGAACTTTTGGAAAAAATGCCTCCATTCTTAACTGGCGGTGAAATGATTGAATACGTTACACGCGAAAGTGCAACCTGGGCAGAAGTTCCACATAAATTTGAAGCTGGAACTGTAAGTGCCGCAGATGCAGTTGGAATGGCAGCTGCTATCCGTTACATTCAGTCAGTTGGAATGGAAAATATTGAACAGCATGATTTAGAATTAACACAGCAATTAATGGAAGGAATGAAAAAGATTCCACATATTAATTTTGTAGGTCCAGATCAGCCTGAAAAACGACCTGGAATTGTTACATTCACAATTGACGGCGTTCATCCTCATGATATAGCTACTCTTCTTAGCGAAGAAAACATTGCAATCCGCGCAGGTCATCATTGTGCACAACCTCTCGGCCAGTATTTAGGCATTCAGTCCAGTGCCCGTGCAAGTTTATACTTGTATAATACAGAAGATGAAGTTAATATTTTCTTAGAAAAATTATCACAAATAAGAAAATGGTCAGGATATAAAGATTAAAAAACGCTTTATTTTACTAAATAATTATTATATAATATAAATTATGGAAAAATTACATTGGACTTTAAAAAAAATAATCAGTTTAATTCTTGGACTTCTTGGTATTGGCACATTAACATCTTGTTATGGTGTAGTTCCAGTTATGATGTATGGAACACCTTCAAATTATGATGGTTCATTATTTTCTTTATCCGGTAAAGTTAAAGGTGATATAAATAAAGATGGCGAAATTAAAGAACCAGTTAAATATATTGAAATTTCAATAAAAGCAAAAAATAATCCAAGCGATGATGAAACAAATCAAAATGATGAATATTTTGATCTTTATGAAACTACAAAAACTGATGAAAATGGTAATTTTTCAATATATTGGGAATATAAAGATTCAATAAAAGATTATAAAATTACTTTCAAAGACATTGATGGTCAAGAAAACGGTTCATTTAAAGATAAAAGTATAGACGTTCAATTTACAGATGAAGATATCTTAAATTATCATGAATATGATAAATCAATTGATGATATTGAATTAGAAACAAAATCTGATAATGATAATTAAAAATTTCATA
>CALAUH010000294.1 GCA_937892225.1 uncultured Treponema sp. | reverse complement strand
AATCTACTTTGAATACTTAGTGATAAAATTAAAGCAAACTGAATATTTTTTTAAATCTTCTTCTGTAAAAAACATTCCATCCAGTAAGTCATCACAGTCTTCTCCATTCCAGAATGCATCACCTGCGGTACCAAAAAAGATCCGCGATACCGGCTTCTCCACAAATTGTATTTTCGAATAATTCGTTATAAGTATTATCAAAGGTTGCCCTTATTAAAGGACGGGCCATTATAACCTGGTCTGCTCCTAAATAAAGGGCAGTCTGTATATCCTCTTTAGTTCTTATTCCACCGTCAACCCAAATTTCTTTACAATATTTTTTTAATTCTACAGCATTTTCCTTTAAAAATTCTGCTGTACTTCCAATTCTTGTTTCAACCCTTCCACCATGATTTGAAATATAAACAACTTCAGGTTTTACTTCTTTTACAAGTTCAATATCTTCCTGAGTAAAAACCCCTTTTATTACAAAAGGAACCTGTGCTTTTTCACGAAGTTCTGTTATTTGTGACGCAGTTTTTCTTTCCAGATGAACAAGATTTCTCATTGTCAAAATATTAAATGAATCAATATCCATACCAATAAAATCTGCATAAGGTTTAACCCAGTCAATTCTTTCAAATAATTTTTCCTGAGGATATGGTTTTAAAAAGAACGCTGCATTTATTTTCGATTTTTCTTCTTTTAATCTTTTTACTGCCTGAATTCCAAATTTTAATTTTTCATCCGGACAACCATCTCCAATACATAAACCAAAATTTACATCACTGGCATTTTTAAGATACGGATAATAGAAATCTTCTTCATTATCAAAACCAATATTTTCTACAGCTCCAGTAACTGGTCCGCATCTAATTAATTCAGGCTTTATATTAATAGAAGAAATATCATCTTTATTTAATAGATACAAATCTTTCCAGGACTGACAATTTGCCTGAAAATTCTGACCGTCCATAACTCCACCAAGCCCCGGAAGCATATTCGGACAACCGTATCCATCACATTCAAGACATCTGTTACATTTTAAATTTCCAGAAAACATTTTATTAATCACCAAAACAAATTCCTAAATCACGTGCTGTTAATAAAACAGAATTATCTGATGGAATTGGTTTTACAACTCCCGCAGTAACATTTAAAGGAACTCCAATAATATGACCGCCTTTTAATGCAACTAATTTACCAAAATCCTCTCTTGCAAGAAAATCTGCTGCAGCTGCACCAACTCTTGTTGCTAAAACAATATCATAAGGTTTTGGATTTCCACCACGCTGTAAATAACCTAAAACTGAAGTTCTAGTTTCCAAACCAGTTTCTTTTTCAATTTCTTTTGCAAGTCTAAAACCAACAGATTCTGTCATTGATTCTCTGGCTTTCTTAAATTCTTTTTTTCCTAATTTAGCTTCTTCTAAATCCAAAGCACCTTCTGAACATGCAACAATTGTAAATTCATGTCCGTTGTCATGTCTGTCTTTAATAAATTTACCAATCTTTTTAATATCATAAGGAATTTCTGGTAAAAGGATAACATCAGCATTTGCAGCAAGCCCTGAATAAAGACCAAGCCATCCTACTTTATGTCCCATTATTTCTACAACCATAACTCTATGATGACTTCTAGCTGTAGTTCTTATTGATTCAATTCCTTCTGCAGCTACCTGAATTGCAGTCTGAAAACCAAAAGATTCATCTGTTCCGACAATATCATTATCAATTGTCTTTGGAAGTCCAATAACATTAAATCCTTCATCACTTAATAACGAAGCTGTTGTATTTGTTCCATTACCACCAAGGCATACTAAAGCATCAAGCTTATTTTTCTTAAAAGTTTCTCTAATTCCTTCTACAGGCAATAAACCGGTTTTTGGATCTTTCTGTGGATTCTTAAAAGGTTTTACGCGTGATGTTCCAAGACAAGTTCCACCTTCTTTTACAAGTGCATCAAAATCAACATCATCCATTTTAAAAGTATCATTATCAATTAATCCGCGATAACCGTTTTTAATACCAATAAATTTCATTCCATATTTGTTTTTACCAGCAACACAAAGTGCTCTGATAGCCGCATTTAATCCAGGTGCATCACCACCAGAAGTTAAAATACCTACAGTTTTTACGTTAGTTCTAGTCATACTGTAATTATAACAAGAAAATTTCCTATAGAAAAGTAAAAATTTTTTACACTTAATTTTTTTTTTACAAAGCCGATAATGGAATTATGAAATCGTCGAATAAATCTAGTTTACTAACAGGAATTATACTTTTATCTTTAGCAGCAGTGTTCTCAATTTGTTTGCTTATACAATTATTAGATTTTGGTGCTGCAGGACCAGGCCAGAATATATTTTTTACCCTTGGAGCAATGCTCGTTTCTGTTTATGGATTCAGCAGCATTTTAATACCAGTTTTTCTCTTTATAGCAGGAATTTCTTGTTTTGCAACAAAATGGACAAGCCAGAAAACAATGCGTCTTTTAACTGCAATTTTTCCATTTTTTACAGCAGTTATTACTGAAAAAATTGTACGTTCTATAATAGATTTAGATTCTTCTACAACAGGCAGCGTAAAAATTCTTATTGCAATTGCAACAGGTCTTTTACTTTGTGTCGTAGAAATTCTTGGTGTAAGTTTTATTGCAGAATCTATTAATCAGAAATTATTCCATTCTGAAAGAACAAAATTCTCAAAACCTAAATCTGATACAATCTCATTTATAAAAAATAATAACTTTGACAAAACTTTAAAAGAAGTTAAAGAATATTCAAAAGAAAACAAAAATAATTCAAATTCTGATGATATTCAAACTGTAAATTATGTAGAAGAAAATTTCTCTGAAATTGAAGACGAAGTTATTGATGATGATATTATTGAAGAAGAAACAGAAGAAATTACAAATCCAACTTCAATGATTACACAGGAAGAATTCGATGCATTAATTTCTCCCGAAGAAGAAAATGATGATGACGATGAACTTGAATGGAACAATCTTCCTCCGGCACCAGATAAATTACCACCAGAATATACAGAAGAAATTACAGAAACAGATTCAACTTTAAATCTTTCAAGAATTTCTGATTCTAAATATCCAAGAAAAATTAATTTAATGAATCAGACAGAAGAATCTGATGATGACGAAACTAAAATAGATCCAGACTTCTATGATATAGATTTAAACTCAGATGAAGAAGAAATCATTGAAGAAGATAATATCAATGAAGACGAAAATGATGATGATTCTATTGAATTAGAAGAAACAAATATTGCAGGAATTGGAAAAGCTGCATCAAGTGTTTTTTCAGAAATGGAAGCAGATATTCTTAAAACACAGGAAAAAAATCCAAACAGCGGTGCAACTAATTTAACAAAAGATGATTTATCAGATTTCTTTAATGCACAACAGGCAGAAAATACACCAAAAACTAAAGAAATAGCATCAAATCCACCAAAAGTTGGAAACAGAGCAGTTAAAAAAGGACCATATGTTATTCCTTCAGATTTATTAACTGCATATAAAGACGACCAGTACTGGATTATTGATGATGAAACAAAACAGGCATCTGTAAACCTAAAACAGACTTTATCAGAATTTAACATTGATGCAGACATAATCGGTATTAAAAAAGGTCCTGTTGTAACAATGTTCGAAATTTTACCGGCACCTGGTGTTAAATTAAGTAAAATTGTTGCATTACAAGACAACATTGCACTTTCACTTGCTGCTCAATCTGTCCGAATTGTAGCTCCTATTCCAGGAAAACAGGCTGTAGGTATAGAAGTTCCAAACAAAAACCGTTCAGTTGTAGGATTCAGAGAAATTATCGAAATGGATTTACCAGAATGGAAAAAAATGGCCGTTCCAGTTATTTTAGGAAAAGACATCCTCGGTAAAGCACAGCTTATAGATTTAGTAAAAACACCTCATATGTTAATTGCAGGTGCAACTGGTTCTGGTAAATCAGTCTGCGTAAACAGTTTAATTTTATCTATACTTTACAAACGTTCTTTCAACGATGTAAAACTTATTTTAGTTGACCCAAAAGTTGTAGAATTAAAACTTTACAATAATATTCCTCACTTACTTACACCGGTAATTACTGAACCTAAAAAAGCTTTACAGGCATTACAATATTGTTTATGCGAAATGGAAAGACGCTATTCACTTTTAGACAGTATGGGCGTTCGAGATATTTCTACATATAATCAGAAAATTAAAGAAAAGAATATCTGTACAGAAAAATTACCTTATATCGTTGTAATTATTGATGAATTTGCAGATTTAATGGCAACAAGCGGAAAAGAACTTGAATCAGTAATTGCACGTTTAACAGCAATGAGCCGTGCAGTTGGAATTCATCTTGTTCTTGCAACACAGCGTCCTTCTGTAAACGTAATCACTGGTCTTATTAAGGCAAATATTCCAAGCCGAATTGCATTTATGGTTGCTTCCCGTACAGACTCTAACATCATCATTGATAGTGTCGGTGCCGAAAAACTTCTTGGAAGAGGAGATATGCTTTATGCATCTGCAGTTGACCCATACCCAGTACGTATTCAAGGTACATTTGTCAGTGACCAGGAAGTTGAAGATGTAGTTAATGCCGTAAAAGAATATGGTGAACCAGATTATATTGATGACGAAATCTTTGTTGATGATGATGAATCAGAAGGTGGCGTAGATTTATTCGGAAATTCATATAGTGATGAAGATCCTTTATACGACCAGGCATTGGAAATTGTAGTACAGGCCGGAAAAGCAAGTGCAAGTTATATCCAGCGTAGATTAAAAATTGGTTATAACCGTGCAGCCCGACTTGTAGAAGAAATGGAAGACAGAGGTATTGTAGGACCTGCAAACGGCAGTAAACCACGTGAAATTATTCACATGCCTTAATCTTTTTTACTTTTCAACCCACTTACAAATAACCCGATGATTGTTATCACTGTTCCTAAAGCACCCATCACGGTTATTTGTTCGTGTAAAACAACAAATGCAAAAAAGATAGTTACAACTGGAATTAAATAAAGACCACAACTTATTTTAACCGTTCCAACAATATTACAGGCTTTATTCCATGCACTAAAACAAAAACCACTGGCAACAATACCAAGAAACAAAAGATTTACCCAGTTCATTGCTTTTGAAAAACGTGCAGCATTTATAGCTTTATCATAAGTAACAGCAATACTCTCTGCAAAACCACTTGCAGATGAAACACCGTCAAACTGATGACCAAAAATCATAAGAGGAACCATAAAAATTACAGCAAAAAAGAAAATTCTTCTGGTCATACAAATCGGATTGTATTGTTTTTTATTTAATAATGAAACAAACATTGAATAAAAACCCCAGCAGATTCCAGCTATAAGAGCAAGTAAATCTCCCTTTGGATTAAATTCCAGAGTAATTTTTCCATTAAAACAGACTAAAATAACACCTGCAATCGAAATAAAAAATCCAATTAAAAACCATAAAGAAATATGCTTTTCTTTAAGAAAAATCTGTGCAATTATCGCAGTAAAAAGAGGACAAATACTTACAATAACGCTTACATTACTTGCATTTGTAAAATTAATTGCAATATTTTCAAAAAGCTGATAAAGAACAACTCCCGATAAACCGGCTAAAGCAAACAATAAATTATCTTTAAAAGCAATCTTTACCCATTTTGGACATAATATCCATAAACCAATATATGCTGCTAAAAATCTAAAGAATAAAATTTCCAGTGCAGAAAAATCATTTAATAAATATTTTGTACTGACAAAAGTAATTCCCCAAAAAAATATAGTAACACACGCTAAAAAATAACCAAATATTTTTTTCCTTTCCATAAGTTTAATATATCACAATCATATTTTCGTTTCTATTCAATTTTTTCATAGTTTTATTCTTGAATTTACATTCTTTTCTTATTATTTTAAGAATATGAATATTTCTGATTTTGAATATCTAAAACAAAATTTAAATACTACAGATTTAATGGGAAGTGATTCTGCCCTTGGAAATATTCTGCTTTTACAGCCAAAATACAATACAGAAATAATCATAAATAATAATGTTTTCTATAGAAAATACTTTGGAACTAAAAATCGATTTGGTTTTGCCTTCCCTTTAACTCTAGATAAATCTGATACACAATTCAATTATCTAAAAAATGCACTTACCTATATTTTTTCCACAAATGATTCTGATATAAATTTCTGCCTGTGTACACAGGAACAAAAAAATGCATTGGACAACTGTCTTTTAAAATATTTTCCTAATTATAAAATCCAATGGAATACAGATCGAAATGATTGTGATTATATTTATCTTCAGGAAAAATTATCCGTTTTATCAGGTTCATCACTCCAGAAGAAAAAAAATCATATTTCAAGATTCAACCGAACTTTTGAAGGTCAGTTTGATTTTAAACTTTTCCCGGAAAATGATATAAAAGATGATATTTTAAAAGTCGAAGAAAACTGGTATAACGAAAGAAGCAACGATATAGAAAAATCTTTTGATGATAACGCTCTTTCTTTAGAAAAAGACAGTATAAAATTTGCCTTAGAAAATGCAAAACTTCTTAATCTTTCCGGCGGAGTTTTATATATAAAAAATGAACCAGTCGCAATGACACTTGCAAGTCCGATTTCTGAAAATACAATAGACATTCATTTTGAAAAATGCCTTTCTTTTTGTGCCGAAAATGGCGGATATGCCGTAATCAACAATTATTTTGCAAAAACATTAACATCATACAAATATATAAACAGAGAAGAAGATATGGGTGTAGAAGGATTACGAAAAGCAAAACTTTCTTACAAGCCAGAAATTCTTTTAAATAAGTTTTATGGAACGGTTATAAAATGCTGACAAAAATACTTTCTAAAAATGATTGCGCAAAATGTAAATTCTGCTGTTCATTCAGAAGACAAAGTTTATGGGAAACACCAGTTTTTGATGAAGAAACAAAATTTAAATTAGAAAAAGAATATCCACAGGCAAAATTCATTAAAAGAAATGATTTTTATACAATCAATCTGTCAGAAAACTATAAAACCGATAATCCTGAAGAAGAAGCTGCATGTCCATTTTTAAAAGACGGAACCGGCTGCACATTGAATAATGATGATAAACCTTTTGACTGTAAAATCTGGCCTTTAAGAATTATAAAATCACAAAATAATGAATTAAAAATTGTTTTAACACCAACCTGCCAGGCAATAAATAAAATTTCTCTTGAAACTGTAAAAGATTTTGTAAATTCAGATTTAAAAGAAAAAATATTCGATTATGCAAAAAATCATCCAGAAATAATAAAAGATGATTCTGATTTTTTTACTAAACTAGATTAATTCTTTCTGGCAATAAAAAAATAACGTGGAAATTTTAAAAGAATTTCACCATTTTTATGAACTTTATAATCATCTTTTAACTCTTCTAAAAATTCATCACAAAAAATCTGACCTTCTTCTTCTGAAAGATGTGCTAAATATGGTCTTAAACAAGTTCCTCTATACCATTCAACAATATCTTTATAACTTTTTACTCTGTGACAATACGTAGTTTCCCAGACAATAAAATCGTCAGTTAAAGAAGAAACAATATCAAAATAATTATTATCATCTTCATTATAAAAGATTTTTTCTATACCAATTTTACTGAACCATTTATCTTTTTTACCCAAAGATTCAAGACGTTTATGAACCGGTTCATTAAAATTAACAGGCACCTGAACTGCAAGAACGCCTCCTGATTTAACAAGAGAGAACATATTCTTTATCACTCGTTCCTGATTTTTTATCCACTGAATACACGCATTTGAATAAACAATATCATAATCGCAGGAAAGTTTTTCAAAATCACAATTAGCATCAAATTTAAAAAATTCTATATCCGGATGATTATTTTTTGCATTCTCCAACATATTTTCAGAAATATCTGCACCATAAACCTTTGCTGATGGAAAACGATTTTTTAAAACACAAGAACTATTTCCTGGACCACAGCCAATATCTATAATTTTACGAGGATTTTCTACATTTATTTTTGATACAAGATCTCTAGACGGTAAAGTTCGTTCATTTAGAAACTTTAAATATTGTCTTGCACTCCAGTCATTCATATATTAAGTATACAACATAAATTCAGAATTCAAAACATTATAAAATCAAAAAAGAAAACATTTTCAAACTGATTGCAAACAACTATTAACATTGAATTTATCCTCTAAAAAACATATAATAGAATATTCACATTTTAGAGGATAATCAAAATGCCAAAAATTGAAGTAAACGAAAAGTTATTTTTCCAGGCAATCGGAAAAAAATATTCTTATGATGCACTTGAAGAAGTTTTCCCATGTGCAAAAGCTGAATTAGACGAAAAACCAGATATGACACAGTCTGATGACGAACGCGTTATCAAGATTGAATTAAACGATACAAACCGCCCGGACCTTTGGTCATTAAACGGTGTTGCACGCCAGATTAAACTTCACGAAGGCGGCAAAACTGTAGATTACATGAAACTCATGACAAACAAAGGTAACAATGATTACGGTGATCGTGTAGTTACAGTTGATCCTGAATTAAAAGACATTCGTCCTTACATGGTTGCA
Organism: uncultured Treponema sp.; assembly: GCA_937892225.1. Classification (GTDB taxonomy): domain Bacteria; phylum Spirochaetota; class Spirochaetia; order Treponematales; family Treponemataceae; genus Treponema_D. Next base: position 2,114 of record CALAUH010000294.1, on the reverse strand, counting down.
TTCATGATTTGTGGAAAAGCAATCGACGACGCAATGCTCAAAGATATTATCCAGACACAGGAAAAACTTGCATGGAACTTTGGACGCAAACGTAAGTCACTTTCAATGGGTGTTTACCGCGTAGACCAGATTAAATTCCCAGTAAAATACCATGCAGTTGATCCAGATAAAACAAGTTTCGTTCCACTCGCTTGTGATGCACCAATGACTTGCCGACAGATTCTTACAGATCATCCAAAAGGAAAAGATTTCGGCTGGATTTTACAGGATTGCAAAAAATTCCCACTTCTTTCAGATGCTAAAGACGAAATTCTTTCTATGGCACCAATCATCAACTCTGCAACACTCGGTGCAGTTCAGGTTGGCGACAAAGATTTAATGGTAGAACTTACAGGTGATAATATTGAAAACCTTATCCTTTCTGCAAACATCGTTGCTTGTGACTTTGCAGACCAGGGTTACGAAATTAAACCTATTTTGGTAAAACACCCATATGATACAGGACTCGGAAAAGACATTATGGTTCCATACTATTTCCAGCCAACAACAAAAACAACATTGAAAGCTGTAAATAAACTTCTTGGTTCAGATTTTGACATGCCAACAGTTGTAGATGCACTTACTCGTATGGGTTCAACAGTAGAAGTAAAAGGTGAAGAAATAACTCTTAGCCCAGCACCATACCGCAACGACTTCCTCCACGAAGTTGATATCATTGAAGATGTAATGATTGGTTGTAACATCAGCGCATTTGAACCACGTACACCACAGGATTTCACAGTTGGACGTTTAATGCCACTTACAGAATTCAGCCGTAAAGCAAAAACTTTAATGGTTGGTCTTGGCTATCAGGAAATGATTTTCAACTATGTTGGTTCAAAGAAAGATTACATCGACAACATGTTGATTGACGGTTCAAAAGTAATCGAAATTGCTAACCCAATGAGCGAAAACTATCAGTTTATCCGCCCAGAAATTTTATCATCACTTTGCCGCGCAGAATCAGGAAGTGCAAACGCAATGTACCCACACAAAATCTTCGAAATTGGTAAAGTTGCTTACCTCAAAGAAGATGAAAATACAGGAACAATCACACGCCAGCATCTTGGTTTTATGACAGCTAGTGCAAATGCAAACTTCAATACTTTGGCTTCAGAAGTTTCAAGTTTAGTATACTTCTTAGATCACGAATACAAAGTTGAAGAATCAAATGACCCTCGCTTTATTCCAGGACGTCAGGCTAAATTAATTGTTGACGGAAAAGAAGCAGGCGTATTTGGCGAAGTTCACCCTCAAGTTTTGGAAAACTGGGGCATTACAACTCCATGTGCCGCCGGCGAAATTGATTTAGAATCTCTTATATAATAAATAGCAAATCCGTTAAAAATAATTGCGAAAACTTGGAGCAATTATTTAGGATTTACCTTTTATAACATTCAAACACCGTCTTTTTAGGCGGAAAATAATTTAAAATAGCTATTTACTTGACAACTAGCTATAATAAAGTTAGTTTATATATAAACCAAATTGCAGGAGGCTTTTATGTACGAAAATGCAGTTCCAGTTTTCGAAATGAAAAATAAATTATCATATTTTTTGCATAAAGTTGAATCTGAAGGTCCTGTTTTTATTAGCAACAGAGGAAAACCAGCTTTTGTTCTTCAAACAATTGAAGATTTTGAAAAACAATCAAATACTGCTCCTAAAGAAAAGACAATCTTTGAAGCTGCTGCAGAACTTAGAAAAAAATATGGTATAGAAGATGATGACCCTTTTGATTTTTCAGAGCATTTAGAAAAAATTAGAAAAGAAGAAGCTATGATAGTTTCAGAAAGAGAAGAACGATACCTTAAGGAGCTTTTAGATGAATAAACCTATTTATCTTTTAGATACCAACATTGTTTCTGAACTTACAAAACCTTTTCCTAATCAAAATGTTGTTTCTAAAATAAATGAATTAAAACACCTTTGTGCCATTTCTAGTACAACCTGGAATGAGCTTATTTATGGAATAGAAATAATGCCTTCTGGTAAAAATAAAGATTATCAGTTTTCATTCCTTGTAGATGATATTCAGGCAGCTTTTCCAATTATTCCATACGATAATCATTCTT
>CALAUH010000293.1 GCA_937892225.1 uncultured Treponema sp. | reverse complement strand
TCAGAAAAAATAAAAAAAACATTATTAAAAAAAATAAAACCAAAACCGGAACGTGCTGATGAATTAACTCAAATTTTCAGTCAGGGTTTTAAAGGTATAGTTCCAAGATTATGGAAATCTTTTAGTGGTTTTGCAGGAATAGCAAACGGTGGATTTAAGATTTATTATGATAAATTAAAATATTATTTTACAGATGATATAAATGCATATATGTATGGATATAGTACATCTGAAGGTTTATTTTCTCTTTGTCTAAAAAATAATTGTGAAAATTCTCTGCCTGTTCTGGAAAACTGTTTTTACGAATTTTTACCTCTTGATGAAAATGATTATTCCAAAACCAAAAATCTTGATGAAGTTGTAGTCGGTCAAGAATATAGAATAATTATTACAAATCAATCAGGTTTATATCGTTATAATATGCATGATATTGTTAAAATCAATGATACTCTAAACGGTTGTCCATTAATTTCTTTTGTTCGACGGGAAAGTCAATGTCTTAATATAATGGGAGAAAAAGTAACTATTGATGATATTACAACTGCGATAACAGATACATTCAAAGAACTTTCTACAAATATTATTGATTACTCTGTTACAATTAATACATCTTCTCCAATAGGTTATGATTTTTTCATTGAGTCTAATTCAGACTTTGATATAAAGAAAGCAGAAAATGTATTAAACACAAAGTTAAAGAATAACTGCGAATATTTTACTATTTTTTCTGACCGTGGATTATTATCTAAACCTCGTATTTATAAACTTACTAAAGACACATTTGCTGATTATAAAAAATACAAAGATCGAACACATAATAATCAATTTAAACAGTTACATATTTTAGAAGATTATGATTCTATCAATTTTTTCAAAAATAGAATAATTAAATAATATTATAATTCAATCCTAAAATTCCTAAAAGTTGTTTTTCCCTCAGTCTGTTTTGTTGAATAATTAAACAATGCAAAACGTACACCTACAAACTGATCTAATGTATATCTAAGCTTACTGGGGTTATCAAAAGATATAAATTTATCAGAATTATCTTTATCATAACTAAAAGTAACTGTCTGTTTTTCTTTTGTTAAATCAAAATCTGCCTTTAAAGTTATAACAGGTTTTTCTAATTCAATTTCTTTTATTAAAACAGGTTCCTGGTCATCATGTACATTCATAGTCCATGGTGAATAAGGAATTTTATGTTCCATTTTAACAAGATAAAATTTATTTTCCCGTTTAGTAACAGCTATAAAAGCATATTCACCTTCTAATGCACAAAGCCCTGTAAAATCACCATCGTTTATTTCAGAAGCATCGACTGTAATCTGACCTTTACATTTTTCAAAAAAAGTTCTTTGTGTTAATGTATTTATTGATTGAGTAATATTTTTAACGATTTTATCTGTTGTAATTGTATATTCATTTTCTGTGATTGTAATTAAATTTTTATCTGGAATATGATTAAACTGCCAGCATGAATTAAGTCTATTATTATTTAAGAATTTTTCTGAAAATAATGGTTCATATTTATAATCAGGACGATTATCTAAACAAGTAATTTCTTTTTTTGAAGTAAAAACTGGAAAACCATTTTTATCAAAATCAACTTCTACTAAAATCGGAATTCTTCCTAACGCACCGTGATCCTGAAATAAAATGCCGTACCACTTACCATCGTTTGACTTCACTATTCCACCCTGGGCAATTCCACTGTTCCAGTTATTAAAATCTGAACATAGAACATCGCAACCTGTATATGGACCGTCAATTTTATCTGAAAAATAACAGGCTTCTGTTCGCATTTTGCCTTTTGGCATATGAATCATAAAAATATAATATTTACCGTTTATTTTATAAAAATGACAGCCTTCGTAACCTAAATTGATTTTTTCTTTATCATCTTTAATTATAACTTTATTAAGTCCGTCTTTTTTTGGAGCACTTAAATCTTTTTCCATTTGTGTAAGTGTAATTTCTGTATTTCCGCTTACAATATAAACTTTTTCATCATCATCAAAAAGAATTGACATATCATGAAAAAAGCCTGGAATTTCAGTTTTTTTATATGGACCTTCAATTTTATCAGAAGTAAAAAGATATGTTTTATGAGTATCGTTTGCTACAAAACTTACATAAAATTTTCCATTATGATAACGTAAACTTGCAGCCCACATTCCTCTTCCATAAATTCCTTTATTGTCCTTTAGAGTCTGTCCATCGGTTAATTCAAGTTCATCAAAAACATAAGTACAGAATTCCCAATCCAGAAGATTGTATGAACGTAAAATTACGCAACCTGGCATAAAATGCATTGTTGTGCTGACCATATAATAAACGTCATCAACTCTAATTACATCTAAATCTGGAAAATCAGCAGGAATTATATTTGCAGAAGAAGTTTTATATTTCATATCTTTACCCATTAATAAATAGAGTTTATAACAATAAACAATCTATGTCAAAAAAAAGACTTATCAAATTAATTGATAAGTCTTTAGTATAATATATTTTAAGAAATTAATTATTACTTATCCAATTTCTGAATTTTGTTGCATAAGTATTATCAAAAGTAACTGTAGCAGTACGATTAATATCTGTATCATTTCCAAAAGTTAATTCAATTACACCAAAATAACCAAAATATTCATTTAATTCTACTTTAGAAATACCAGAACCTAATGAACCAATTGTAAAACATACTTGATTTCCAAGGGCAGTATCTTTATTTCTTATTTTAGTTGTACTTCCATTTATAGTACAATATGAATAATAATCATCAGATTTAATATTATTTGCACTAATACGTATTTCAACATAATATTGATTATTCATATTTTTAACTAAATTAATTTCAGCATATTTAGTAAAATCATTTAAATTACTGCGTTTCAAAATTGCAAAACTACCATCAGATGAATTAAAATCTGTTATTCCGTTATAACCTTTGTCTGTAACATATGAATCAGAATTATCTTCATCATCATAAATAAGAATACAACTTGTAAAGCTTGTTACAATACTAACCAAAAATAATGCAGCTAAAGCATTTTTAATAAATTTCTTCATAAAAAACTCCTTATGTTTTTCTTTATGATTAAATCTTATCATAAGAAATTTATCTAAACAACATATTTTACTATTAATAAGAAAACTATTATATTTCTTATATTTTTCTTAAATTTCTATAAATAGAAAAAAAATTATATTTATATCTAGAAAAGAATTTAAAATAATTGTATTATTGTTACTATATAAAAGGATATATTTATGAATGTTTTTTTTAAAATTTTAATTGCAGTTTTATTTATAATAATTTCTATTATTCATTTATATCACAGCTGGAAAGATGATAACAAAAATCGAAAAATTACAAAACCATTTTTACTACCATTAATTACCTGTTTTTATTTAATTTCAATACCAACAATTACATGGACTTTTGTAATAGCTTTATTTTTTGCCTGGCTCGGTGATATTTTTTTAATGCAAAAAGGACAAAAGTTTTTTTCAGCAGGTGGAATTTCTTTTTTAATAAGTCATTTATTTTTAATTTTTACATATATTCCACATATCAATTTTAATTCAATTAATTATTTTATAATTTTAAGTATTGGATTGATTTATGTTTTACTTATTATTTATATTGTTTCAAATTTTATAAAATCATTACCTAAAATTTTAAAAATATTAATGACTATTTATCTTGGAATTAATGCAGTAATGAATATTTTTGCATTAATGCAGTATATTACATTAAAAGATAAAGCTTCTTTATTGATTTTAATAGGTGCTATAAGTTTTTATATTTCAGATTTATCTTGTCTGGCGGTAAGATGTACAACAAAAAAAGAATATGTATTTAAGAAACATTTTACTGTTATGATTACATATTTAATAGCATTCGTTTTAATTACATTTGGAATTTTTATTTTATAAAAGAAAGGATTTAAATAATAAAATTATAATTTGTAATTCATAAACTTGATCTATGAATTACAAATTATAAAAATTATTTTATTCTTTTGAAGAATTAAAAATAATATTGCATTCTTCTTTTGTCAGGAAGTCATTTCCAGGATCATTTAATTTTGCACGATTTCCTGTTTATCCTTAAAAGCTCTTTTCATCATAATAGGAACTAACATTGAAGAAACTATGATAAGTAAAATAACTGCGGTAAAATATTTAGAATCAATTAATCCAACTGAAAGGCCTTTTGTTGCAACGATTAATGCTACTTCTCCACGAACCATCATTCCAAGTCCAATCTGATAAGATTCACGCCAATTATATCCCATAAGTTTTGAGATTCCGCCACAACCAATAATTTTAGAAATACATCCAATTATTACAAATGCAATTGAAAACCATAAAAGACTTAAATCCATACCAGAAAGATTTGTTTTTAAACCGATACTTGCAAAGAAAATTGGACTAAAAATCATATAGGCATTAATATCAATTTTTGATTCCATGTAAGATGCATCACTTAAACTGCACAAAACTATACCTGCAATATAAGCTCCAGTAATATCTGCAATTCCGAAAAATTTTTCTGCACAAAAAGCGAAAATTAAAGCAACTCCAAGAGCATAAATTGGAATACGTCTTGATCGAGGATGTTTTTTATCATACCAGCGGAAAAGTCTGTAAACTATAAAACCACCAATAACTGCACATGCAAAAAAAGCAATTGTTTTTAATACGATTCCTAAATATCCACCTTTACCAGAACTTACACCAAGAACAATAGTCAAAACTATAATACCGATAACATCATCTATAATTGCTGCACTAACAATTGTCTGACCGACATCCGATTTTAATTTTCCGAACTCTTTTAAAACCGCAACTGAAATGCTAACAGATGTAGCTGTTATAATTGTTCCAATAAATACACATTTAAAGAAATTATCAGTTCCCCAGCCATCAAATCCCCAGAAACAAAATGCTAAGATTGTTCCCATTAATAAAGGTACAAAAACACCACAACAAGCAATAGCAGTTGCTTTTGGTCCAGATTTTATAAGTGATTTTAAATTTGTACTTAAACCGGCAGAAAACATTATTAAAATTACACCAATTTCTGCCATATAAGAAATGAATTGATTTGCTTCGTTGTAAATTATATTTGTTTCAATTCCACCAAAATTACGAAACCATGGAATAAATCGCAGCAAAAGTCCAGCAATAATCATTCCTGCAACCTGTGGGATTCCAACTTTTTTTGCAAGAACACCAAAATATTTTGCTACCATTAAAATAATACCAACAGATAATAAAATCTGTAGAATAATTTCTGAATTAGGTATTGTATCTATCATAAAAAGACCTCTAAAAAATTGAAATTATTATAGTTTTATTTCAGCTTTTTATCAATATTTATATGATTAGAATAATTTTATAATTATACCACACCTTGTTCTAAAAAGATATAGATAAATTTTTCTTGAAATAAATTTTACATCTGATATTATTATAAATGTAATCAGGAACGAGATGAGGACGTACACCGGTTACTTGGTAGGAGGCAATATGAGGAGTCCGGAAATTTAATAGAGCGTGGTCAACGCTCAAACAAATATGTTAGACCAAGACTACCAGCCGCTTAAGTTGCTGGAATTAAATATAGTGCCAGTTCATAGATAACTGAAAGCACAATACGAGCCCGGTAAGACCGGGCCTTTTTTTGTTTAAATTCATTTTAATATTTTATTTCTTCTGTATATTCACAATTTTTTATTGCAATCTGGAAAGTTTTTCACGGATAAATTCTGATTTTTCTTTTAATCCAATCTGACCTAATTTTATAAAAATTACATTTGGCATAGTTGGAACAAGCCTGATTGTACCAGGATTTTCTTTTAATAAATTCATAAATTTATCTATAGAGAAATTTGAAACAGAATTAAATTCTACCTGAATTTCACCTTTTCTTTCTTTTATTGAACCGATAGATAATTTTTTACATAAAATACGGATTTCTGCCAGTGATAAAAGACTTGAAACTTCTTCTGGAATTGGACCAAATCTATCTATTAATTCTGTTACAACTGCTTCAAGTTCATTATTAGTTGTAATTGATGCAATTTTTTTATAAATTTCCATTTTTATCTGTGGAATTGTAACATAAGTTTCTGGAATATAACCAGTATATTCAAGTTCAAGTAAAACTTCACTTTGTGGAACATAATCTTTTTGTGATACAAGTCTGTTTACTGCTTCATTTAATAATTTCATATATAAATCA
>CALAUH010000292.1 GCA_937892225.1 uncultured Treponema sp. | reverse complement strand
TATCATGGTTTCTCTGGTGATTATGACAATCCTGGTAGTAATATTGACGCTATTGATGCAAAAGGTAGTGCTAAACTTGATTTAACTTGTGGTGATACAAATGATAAAGTATTCATCCTTAGTGAATGGCAATCTATTTCTTATTTGAGTGAAACAGGAAATGGAAATGAAAATAACGATCAAAGGAAAAGACCTGTTTCAGAATATTCAGCTGCAAAGGGTTCAATAGCAAATGAGTACATGACTAGAACTCCGTATTATAAAAATGGATGTAATATCAGAATTGTAGGTTTGTTGGATGGGGCTATTCAAACATATAATAATGAATCTGTTATATCTCCAACTTTAGGTATTGTGCCTGCAATTGTAGTAAGCGAAGTAAACTAATCTAGGTTAATGTTTACTTATTGAAAACAAACAAAATTTAAAAGGCAGATTGCATTTTTATGTAGTCTGCCTTTTTGTGTTCTTGAATATTATTCAAATCTATGGTAATTTTAAATGTCGTTAAGATAACGTGTTTTGTTTTAACGATTCTCTGGAGAGTTCCCACAAACCGGTGGGACGCCGAAGGGTTAAGAAATAAATTGCAATGCTTTTGCAAAAAGTTTCCGATATCTCAGGCAAAGAGGACGGGGTATTCAAAAAAGAATCGTCTATTCACTCTTTAGAGAGTTTGTTTCACATTATTCTGATGCGGGGCAAACTCTATTTCTTTTTAAAAAGGATGGTTTTATCATGACATTTGGTGAAATTGTCTCAAAAATTGATGGCATTGTCTGGGGAATTCCAACAATCATTCTTATCTTGGCAACAGGTATTATTCTTACAGTTGCATCTCGGGGAATTCAGTTTACAAAATTAGGAAGAGCTTTTAAAGGTATCTTCAAGAAAAATGATGGTGAAGGAGAACTTTCAGGATTCTCTGCACTTTGTACAGCACTTTCTGCTACTATCGGTACAGGAAACATTGTCGGTGTAGCTACAGCTATTGCTGCCGGTGGACCTGGTGCTTTGTTCTGGATGTGGATTGCTGCAATTCTTGGAACTGCAACAAAATATGCAGAATGTATGCTTGCTATTAAATACCGTGAAGTTAAAGAAGATGGTCATATTCTTGGTGGACCATTCTACACAATCGAAAAAGGTCTTAAAGAAATTACAGGCTGGAACTGGAAATGGCTTGCTGTTATTTTTGCTGTTTTAGGTGTAGCTGCCGGACTTTTAGGTATTGGTACAATGACACAGATTAACGGTATTACTTCTGCTGTTAATATGGCATTTAATAATTCATCAGTTGCATTTACAATTGGTGATAAAGCTTATACATGGTCAACTGTAATATCAGGTGCAGTAGTTACTATTTGTGCTGCTCTTGTAATTATTGGTGGTCTTAAACGTATTTCAAAAGTTGCAGAAAAAGTTGTTCCAGCAATGGCTATAGTTTATGTATTCCTTGGACTTTCAGTAATCATCATGAATGCTTCTAAAGTTCCTGCTGCATTTGCATTAATTTTTAAATCAGCATTTGGATGGAAAGCTGCTATTGGTGGTGCGGTAGGTTGGACTGTTAAACAGATTACAGAATCAATGCAGAAAGGTATTGCTCGTGGTATTTTCTCAAACGAAGCAGGTCTCGGTTCTGCTCCAATTGCAGCTGCTCCAGTTCAGACAAACGAACCTGTTGAACAGGGGCTTGTAAACATGACAGGAACTGTAATCGATACTCTTATTGTTTGCACAATGACAGGTTTGGCAATTGTTCTTGCTTTAACAAAACCAGAATTCTATTCTCAGTTTCAGGCTAACGGTTGGGAAGGAGTTGAACTTACTGCAAATGCTCTTTCATTCGATTTAGGTGGTGACGGTCTTTCTGTTAAATTCCTACTTGCAATTTGTCTTGCATTCTTTGCATTTACAACAATTCTCGGTTGGGACTATTATTCAGAAAAATGTCTTGAATACTTAGCAAATGGAAAAATGTGGATTGTAATGATTTTCCGTATGTTGTATATCGTAATGATTGCAATTGGTCCATATTTCACAGTAACAGTAGTATTTGATATTGCCGATATCTTTAACGGTTTGATGGCAATTCCAAACTGTATTTCATTGATTATACTTTGTACTGTAGTTGCAAAAGAAACAAAGAAATACTTCGACAAATATCCAACATTAAAATAGTAAAATAAATTAATTTATAAATAAAAACGGATTGGTTTGCTTAAAAACAGATCAATCCGTTTTTATTTTAAAAGATATCGTAACAAAGGGGACAGACCCCTCTTTTAAAAGAGGGGTCTGTCCCCTTTGTTATGTCCCTTTGTTACAATTATGATTGAAAACATTCGTAAAATTTTGTATAACACTTTTATGAGTTACAAAATTTTTATTGATGGAAAAGAAGGTACAACAGGCCTTAAAATATTTGAACGTTTTGCAAATCGCAAAGATCTTGAAATTATTACAATTGATGAAGATAAAAGAAAAGACCCGGTAGAAAAAGCAAAATTAATTAATGCTTCTGATTTTACATTTTTATGTTTGCCGGATGCTGCCGCAATTGAATCTGTAGCACTTTGTACAAATTCAAAAACACGAATTATTGATGCTTCAACTGCACATAGAACAAATCCAGATTGGGCATATGGATTTCCAGAATTAGGAAAAGATTTTAGAGAAAAAATTACTTCTTCTACAAGAGTTGCTGTTCCTGGCTGTTATGCAAGTGGTTCTATTGCAATTTTATATCCTCTTGTAAAATCTGGAATTATGGGAAAAGATTATCCTGTAAATATTCATGCTGTAAGTGGATATTCTGGTGCCGGTAAAAAAGGAATTGCTCAGTATGAAGATGAAAATCGCGATAAAGCTTTTGATTCTCCACGTTTATATGCATTAACTCAGGCTCATAAACATTTGCCAGAAATCAAAAAAATAAGCGGATTAGATTTTGAACCAATTTTTAATCCTTATGTATGTGATTATTATCAGGGAATGACTGTAACAGTTGGTTTACATACTCGTTTGCTTTCGAAAAAAGTTACAGCACATGATGTTTGGGAAATGTTTGCTTCTCATTATGAAGGCAGCCGCTTTGTTAAAGTTGCAGGATTTATGGGCGAAGGAAATCTGGCAGAACCATTTATTCCTTCAAATACACTTGCAGGTACAAATCAGATGTTGATTTTTGTTTATGGTAATGATGATAGAATCATAGTCACAACTCAGTTTGATAATCTTGGAAAAGGCGCAAGTGGTGCTGCTGTTCAGTGTATGAACGTTATGATGGGAATTGACGAAGCAACTGGTCTTGAATAATGTATAAACTCGCAATTTTTGACATGGACGGCACAATCTTAAATACTATTGATGATTTAACAGATGCATCAAATGTTTTGTGCCGTAAATATAATTTTCCAGAACATACATCAAACGAATTTAAGTTTTTCGTAGGTAACGGCATTCCAAAAATGATTCGCCGTGCTTTACCGGAAAATGTATCGGAAGAAATTTATAATCAGATTTTAAAAGAATATATTGAATATTACTCTGCTCATTGTGCAATAAAAACTGCCCCTTATGCAGGAATTGTAGATTGTATAAAATCACTGAAAAAAAAAGGTGTAATTATTGCCGTAAATACAAACAAGGTTGAAGAAGCAGCAATAGATTTATGTAATCAGTATTTTCCAGAATGTTTTGATATTATAAGTGGAAGCAGACCTGGAGTTCCTGTAAAACCTGCACCAGATGGAATTTTTGAAATTTTACAGAAAGCAGGAATCTCTAAAGAAGAAGCTCAAGTTTCAGGAACAGCCTGTTATATTGGTGATTCTGATGTTGATTTACAAACCGGTATTAATTCAGGATTAGATTTTATTGGAGTTGACTGGGGTTTTAGAGGTAAAGATTTTTTAATTCAAAATGGTGCTAAAACCGTAGTTATGAATACCAAAGAATTAACTGATTTAATTTTAAAATAATTTTTTATTTCTATTTTCATTAACATTTCAAAATTATATAATATCACTATGTTTTATGATTATTATGATGTCGCTGTTGTTGGTGCTGGTCATGCAGGTATAGAAGCTGCTTTAGCCAGTGCAAGAA
>CALAUH010000291.1 GCA_937892225.1 uncultured Treponema sp. | reverse complement strand
GTGTAGACGGGATGATGAAAGCCATCACCACACCTGACATGGTGGCGTGAATGCCCGAATAGTAGAACAGCACCCAGACCACAACAGCCAGGGCAAGATAAACGGAAACATGCTTCTGTCCAAGATGACGCAGCAGCAGCGCAATGCCTATTACAGCCAGGGATATGCCCAGGAGCAGCAGGTTTATGTGTCCGCCGTAGAATAATGCCACCACCAGTATGGCAATCAGGTCATCGGCTATGGCCAGCGCGGTCAGGAATACCTTGAGCGAAACGGGCACCCTGTCACCGAGCACAGAGAGAATGCACACCGCGAACGCAATGTCCGTAGCAGTAGGTATACCCCAGCCCGATGCTGCCGGAGTACCGTGATTCACCAGCGTGAATATGACAGCGGGCATAATGACACCGCCAAAGGCGGCGATTATTGGCAGGAGGGCCTTCTTGAGCGATGAAAGTTCACCATGGGCAACCTCACGCTTTATTTCCAGACCCACTGTGAAGAAGAAGACCACCATGAGCACGTCATTGATGAACTTCTCAATGGTAAGGTCACGCGGGAAAAGCCAGTCGACATTTCCGTCAGGACTCATGAAATGGATCTGGACCTTGGTCTCAAGGAAGGAATGGTAAAAGAATTTTGTAGCAGGCAGATTTGCCAGCAGCATGGCTGCAATTACGCAGAAAAGCAGCAGGACGCCCTGCGCCCATGGCTGCTGTGACAGTCTTTCGCTCCTGCGGTTAAACGAAAGCATGCTTTTGTTCCAACGGTATACCGGTATGAGTTTCATTACAAAAACAAAAAAACATGGCGGCGGTCAGCACAAACTGACCGCCAGCCGTACATAGTGTAAAAATAAATTCGCTAACACAGGACTTATTACACCTCCCTGCGGAGTTCCTGCTGTTCTTTCTACTATCATTCCATCTTGCATTTTAAATGGTGTTTTTAACCATCTTTCAATATAGAGTATTATCCATTGTTCCTTTGTATGTCTTTTTACCATTTCAATTAAATAATCATGTCTGATATTATCAAACAGTCCTTTAATATCAAAATCCACAACCCAATCTTTTTGCCAACATCTTTTCCTTAATACTCCTACTGCTTGTATTGCTGATTTATTTGGTCTGTATCCATACGAATCTTCATAAAATATTTTCTCTACATTTGGTTCAAAATATATTTTGGCTACCATTTGTGCAACCCTATCTTCAACAGTTGGTATTCCTAGTATTCTAGTACCTCCATTCTTTTTAGGTATTGCAACAGCTTTTACTGGTTTTGGAAAATATGTTCCAGATGACATTCTATTCCAAATTTTGTACAGATTATCTTTTAAATTCACTTCAAAATCTGCAATTGATTGTTCATCAATTCCATATGTCCCTTTATTTGCTTTAACTCTATCAAAAGCTATTTTTACCACTTGTTTTGAAATTTTAAATGGTTTTGTTTCTTCCATAAACTCCTCCTTCTTTTAAAGTTGATTTATAATCTGGATCAGCAATTTCAGGATTCATATAAACACTGACAAAATAATCTCCGCCATCCAACGTTTTTATTTTGCATTTAGAAATATCCTTATCAACAGGAAGGCAACATTTATGATTGAGCGCGTAAAAAACTGCAGCAGCTTCAAAAAGTTCCCTGTTCCCGCCTGGAATATAGACATCAGAAAAACTAGAAATTGCACTGCGAACTTTTGGAACATATTTTTCAACAAGAATATTTGCAGCTTTAATTTTCTGATTAAGAATGTTTGTTCCCATTTCCAACGAGATTTTTCTTGGCGAAAATTTTACATAAGTTGTATAACGTTTTTTGCTTGTTTCAACCAAAAATCCATTTGCACAAAGAAGATTTACGCGGTCTTCAAGAAAAACAGGAGTCATTCCCAACTCTTCTGCAATTTCCTTAATATTCTTAGGTTCAAAATAAACGCTGTAAACAATGTTAAGATTCAACTTGTCATTCAAGAAAAATTCCGGTCCACCATTTGTTCCAGGATTTCCACTATGACTAAAACCATCAGCTATTATTGGATTAATTCCCAAGTTTCCGACCTTTCTTTCCATTGAAAAGCCCTCCTTTAAATCATTTCGAGCTTTATTCAAATGCCATTTTACAGTACCTTCCGGAAGTTTCTGTTCTCTGGCAATTTGATGGATAGATTTATCCTCATAATAGAATGAATAAACAATTTTTCTGCGGTCAGATGTCAGGAAGCCAATTTCTTTTCTAAGTTTAGATAATTGTTCTTCCGTATCTGCTGAATCTAATTTATCGTACCAGGCAATTTCCACACAATCGATTGCAACACCTTGCTTTTTCTTGGTTTCGGAAACGTACTTTGCAAAAGTATGCTGGCAAATTCTCCAGATGTAACCTTCTTTATTTACAACCTTATCTGCCTGCAATAAAGAAATGTAAACTTCCTTGAGCATTTCACCACACAATTCTTCTGCTTCATCATACGAAAAGGCTTTTTTCATCGCAAAGCCAAAAATCTTTTTTGAGTACTCAACAATAATCTGATCAGTTGTTTTTTTATCCATTTTATTTGCGCTCTTTGCCTATATAGTGAAAACAATTTTTAAAAGGTTGGTGATTTTCAGCATTTATTTACAAACATTCCATATTCCTTAGGAACATTCAAAACACCGCCGGACATGTGCTTTTGCAAAACATTTTTTATTTCGTTTCTTGTAAGTTGATTAAGCGAAGTCATTCCAGCAAGTGAGAAAATGTAGTCTATAATATCATCAAGATTTGTAACGGCAAGAGAATCTTTATAATCAAAACGCTGAACAGAGG
>CALAUH010000290.1 GCA_937892225.1 uncultured Treponema sp. | reverse complement strand
TGAATGCTTACGTTACTGTAAAAATTTCTAAAGATGTAAAAAGCAATGAAGATTATGGCAGTATTTCTCTGGCAGATGATTATGAATTCCAGTTTCAGGTTTCAAACGGTATTGATGCTTTGGCGCCAATTATTAAAGATATGTATGTTGGAAAACAGGAAAGTTATTCTAACCTTGATGCTATTAATTATAACAAAGAAAATATTACTGACCGAACTATAGAAAATACAATAAATTCCATTCAAGAAGCATACAAAAACTATAATAATCAAAGTAAATCTGTCAATCTTTACGACAACATTATAACATCCGAAAAACTCAATTTTTATGTTCATGCTGAAGATATTGTTGGTTATGGAGAAACTAACAGTGGCGTTGAATCAGAATCTGAAGTCGAAAGTATTGGTTACAGAATAACCAGTGCATTATCTACAATACCTTCTGCTAAAGATTTTGTTTATGAAAATACTTTCGATTATACAGGTACAGGCGGAGATTTACGTGGAAAAAATTTAGAAGGAAACGAGCCTGCAAATGAAAAAGATGAAATTTCAAACGGAACAACTTTCTCTATTGATTTAAATGATTTAGGTGGAAGTGGCAAAGAAGCACCAGACGGCATTTTAAGAATTGATGTTTATGCTATCGATAAAAACGGCAACAACGGTTTTGATGAACAATACTGGTATAAACATGGAAACGGTTACAGAACATTGTTTGTAGCAAAAGACAATAATTCACCTAAAATCGCTACTTCAAAATGGCATAAAACTTATTTTGATAAAGAATTTACAGCAAATAGTAATAGTGTAAAAGATGACTCATATATCAAATTTAAAATTGAAGAAGGATTAGCTGGAATCGAATCATTTGATATTGAATTTAAAGATTCAAATAATGCAACAGTCGCTCTGGGAAATAACATTACAATAAAATACTCAGAAACTGATAATATCGACTCTGCAAAAGTACTAACACCAAAAAATGAAAATACATTCCAATTTAATAACAATAAGAATACATACGATGAAAATAACTTATTATCCGGCTGGTATTATATTACAGGATTAATTAATAGTTCCTTGACAGAAGGAAGTAAATATACATTAAACATTAATGTAAAAGACGGATTCAATAAAGAAACCAAAATTAAAAGTTCAATTCTTGTAGATCATAGTAACCTATATTTAAAAGGGGGAGAAACAGACTCTAGCGCAGCACCAGGTCCTGTTGTAGAACAATATACTTTTGCAGATGGAAATAATATCGAAAATGTTTTTCCACGTGTAGGAAATCCAGGCTTAACAGGTCATGACTTTAAAGACAGTCCAAGCATTCCAAACGGCGACGGAAATGAAGTAAGATGGTTCTACACAAACTCATGGAATAGCAAAAATGAATGGGGTATCTTCTTAAAACAGGAATTTACAAAATCCAATATTTCTGAAAATACACCTGCTGTAATTTTGTACCAGAATAATTCAAATGAAACTTTATCAGATGTAGAACTCAAAAATATAACCAAAGAATCTGTATTTAATAAACCGACAGAAACTTTCACATTAACTTCACCCGAAGCATTTTCACATTATTTTGGAATTGGAACACATTCTTTTGTTCTTATGAGTGATTCAGGATATATTTCCCCAGCCTATACTTTTGTTGTTGTAAAAGATGATAAAGGACCGGTTATGACAACATCAGACAACAGACATCTTAGATATCTAATAACTTACGATTTCCCGAATTTTAAATCAACATCTTCTAACGCTACAGAAATATGGTATAAAAACACAACAAATACTAATGAATACCCTATATTCGATTGGGCACCTGACAGCAAGAATTCGTATGAAATAATGTTTGCCAGAAAATATACGTTTGAATGTGAAAATATAGAAGAATGTTTAAATAATAAATTTATTATACGCTTAAGTGGAAGTTACAATAACGACGATGCAAACAAGAACAAAAATATGTATGAATCTGGTAGTGAACCATATTATCATAATGATGGTGAATACTGGGCAGA
>CALAUH010000289.1 GCA_937892225.1 uncultured Treponema sp. | reverse complement strand
CATTCAACTCTGAATTCTCTTATAACGCACTCGATTCAAACAATGCTGCTATCATTTTACCAGATGAAAATGGTAAATATCAGAACGTTTCTGGTTCAGAAAATGCTATGGAAGCATGGAACTGGATCGCTCACATGTTCAAAGAATATCAGTATCCACAGCCAGAAGGCGGAAACTGGGACTACTTCTATGATGCATTCATGAATGGTTTATGTGCATTCACATGTGATCAGGAATACAATGCTATGCCAGGAAATAAATTCCATGACAATATGAAAGATGATTATGGTTTCGTTTGTTTCCCACTCGGACCAAAAGGAACAACATATAGAACAATTCACCAGTCAAATGTTTATACAATTCCAGCTTGCTATGATCATGATCGTGCAGAAAAAATTGCTCAGGCATTTGACCTTTGGTCAGATACAGTACCAGGATATGATGATCCAGATGCTTGGAAAGCTGCATACTATGCTGCATTCTCAGATGAACGTGCTGTAGATGAAACACTCCAGATGATGATGGATAATCCAAACCCACGTTTCGATACACTTATTCCAGGTCTCGAACAGGGTGCTATGGTTTGGGGTATCACAGGTGGATATCAGACACCACAGCAGGCTTACGAATCAGCTTACCCACAGTGGCAGGCTCTTATTGATGACTGCAACAAATAATTGTTTATAAAATATTTATAAATAATTAGTACGAAGGCTGTTGGTTTTATACCGACAGCCTTTTTTTTATTTATAATTAACAATAAATCATAAAAAATATAGAAATAAAGATTTTTTACTAAATATGTCTTAAACTGATGTATTATTGAAATATAATCTTGTTTTCTTTATAATATTTAAATATGTCAACTCATGGAACAATAACAAAAGATAATCATGCAGCATTATGGCACGGAAGATTTAAAGAAGGTCCTGATGCACAGGCTGTCGATTTTGAAACATCAATTTATGTTGATGAAAGAATGGCTTTTGATGATATAAAAGGCAGTATTGCACATGCAAAAATGCTTGGTAATCAAAAAATAATTTCAAAAGAAGAAACTGAATCAATTGTAGAAGGTTTACAGTCAATTGAAAAAGATTTAAAAGATGGAACTCTTAAAATCGATTATTCAGCAGAAGATATTCATTCTTTTATAGAAGCTACATTAACAGATCGAATAGGTGAAGCTGGTAAGAAAGTTCATACTGGAAGAAGTCGAAACGATCAGATTGCCTTAGATGAACGTTTATATCTTAAGAGATTTATTCCGGAAGTTCAGAATAGTCTTGTAACTTTAATAGATGCTTTATCACAAATAGCAAAACAGAATACAAAAACTTTAATTCCAGGTTTTACTCATATGCAGCATGCTCAGCCGGTAACATTGGCACATCATGTTTGTGCGTGGGCATGGAGTTTTGTACGAGATTTTGGTCGTCTTGAAGATTCATTAAAACGTCTTGATATTTCGCCAATCGGTTCATGTGCACTTGCAGGCAGTGGACTTCCATTAAATAGAAAATATGAAGCAAAAGAACTTGGATTCCCGGAAGTTACTCAGAACTCATTAGACAGTGTTTCAGATAGAGATTATTGTATAGAGACTGTTTCTGCACTTTCTTTAATTCAGATGCATTTAAGTCGTGCCTGTGAAGAAATTGTTTTATGGTCTACAACAGAATTTTCTTTTATAGATTTAAGTGAAAAATGGTCAACCGGCAGTTCAATTATGCCACAGAAGAAAAATCCTGATTTTGCAGAATTAATCAGAGGAAGAACTGGAAAAGTTTATGGTGATTTAATCGCTTTATTAACAATGATGAAAGGTCTTCCTTTAGCTTATGATCGAGATATGCAGGAAGACAAAGAAAGTCTTTTTGATGCATGTGATACAGTTTTATCTTGTATAAAAGTCTTTACTCAGATGATTGCAACAGCCAAATGGAATAAAGATAAAATGGAAAATGCATGTAAAGGTGGATTCCTTAATGCAACAGATATTGCTGATTATCTTGTAAGAAAGGGAATGCCTTTTAGAACCGCACATGGAGTTTCTGCACAATTGGTAAGACTTGCAATTGAAAATGATTGTGAACTTGAACAGCTTCCATTTGAATCTTTTAAAGAATGTTCTTCTTTATTTGAAAAAGATATTTATGATTTTATTTCTCCTTTTGCATGTGTTGCATCTAGAAAAACAGATGGTGGTCCTGCAGAAGAAAAAGTAAATGAACAAATAAAAAATCTAAATGATTTTATAAAAAAACATACAAATTAATTTATATGGAGTAAATTAAATGAAAAAATTATTAGTATCAGTTTTATTAACTGTTTCTTTATTAGGTTTGACTGGTTGTGCAAAATCTAATTCAAACAAATTTGTATTAGGATTAGACGCATCTTTCCCACCATTAGGTTTTACAGAATCTGATGGTACAATCGTAGGATATGATATCGACTTGGCAAAAGAAGTTGCTAAACGCCTTAATCTTTCTTTTGAAGCTAAACCAATTAACTGGGAAGCAAAAGAAATGGAACTTTCTTCTGGAAGTATTGACTGTATCTGGAATGGTTTTACAATCACAGATGAAAGAATTAAAGCAATGTCTTTTACACCAGCTTATCTTAATAATGATCAGGTTTTAGTTGTTCGTGCAAACAGCAGTATTAAATCACTTGCTGATGCAAAAGGTTCTGTAATTGCATATCAGGCTGGTTCAAGTGCAGAAGAAGCTATTAATGATAATGGAACTTTCGCTGAAAGCTTAAAAAAATTAGTTCCTTATGAAGATAATCTTATCGCATTAACAGATCTTTTAGTTGGTAGTGTAGACGGTGTTGTAATGGACAGTGTTGTAGCAGAATATCAGATAAAAGTATCTGGAGATCCTTTAGTTGTTATTGACGAATCTTTAGCTAAAGAAGGTTATGGAATCGGCTTTAATAAAAACAAGAAAGGTGCAGAACTTAGAGATAAGGTTGTAAAAACATTGGAAGAAATGTCTGCTGATGGAACTGTAGCACAGATTTCTACAAAATGGTTTGGTAAAGATATTTCTGTAATTTCTGAATGGTAGTTTTGTGATTGATTTTTTTTCAAAGTTATTTCAGTGTGAACCAAAAAGTGTAGAAAATTTTTTTGCTATGCTTTTATCTATGGTAAAAGGCTCTGGAATAACTCTTAGTATTTTCTTTCTGACTCTTTTGTTTGCAATTCCTTTAGCTTTGCCAATTGCGTTAGGAAGAATGTCTAAAAATAAATTTTTATCAAAATTAACAAATATATTTTTATTAATAATTCGTGGAACACCTTTGATGCTCCAGTTATTAATTGTATATTTTATTCCAAAATTGATTGCAGTAAAAATGTTTGATACTACAATCAATTTTCCATCTTTTGTAGCTTCTATTGTTGCTTTTTCTATAAATTATGCTGCTTATTTTGCAGAAATATATAGAGGCGGTATAGAAGCAATACCACGCGGACAATATGAGGCAACAAAAGTATTAGGATATAAACCGGGACAGACTTTTTTTAGAATTGTATTGCCTCAGGTTATAAAAAGAATAATTCCTGCAATGGGAAATGAAGTAATAACACTTGTAAAGGATACATCTTTAGTAACAATTTTAAGTGTTCAGGAATTGATGTTTTTTGCAAAGAGTTCTTCAAACAGAATGGTTTCCTTTACACCTTTGTTAATTGCGGGTGTTTTCTATTTTGTAATGAATTATATTGTTGCATTTGTATTTAAGAAATTGGAAAAGAAATATTCTTATTATTCATAAAGGTTTAAAATGGAAAGAATAATTGAAGTTAATAATCTTAAAAAATCTTTTAATTCTCTTGAAATTCTAAAAGGTATTTCTTTTTCTGTAGATAAAGGACAGGTTTTATCTATTATTGGTCCAAGTGGATCTGGAAAATCTACAATTTTAAGATGCATTTCTCAGTTAGAAAAAGTTTCTGGTGGAACTATTGAAGTCTGCGGTATGACTCTTGTTAAAGATGGTATTTATTCTTCTAACGATATATGTCATCAGATTACTTTAAAATCCGGACTTGTTTTTCAGAATTTTAATCTTTTTCCACATTACAATGTTTTAAAAAATGTTATGGAACCACAGATTCGGGTCCTTAAAAAATCTCCTGAACAGGCAAGAGAGACTGCAATCACTTTATTAAAGAGAATGGGACTTGAAAATAAAGTTGATAATTATCCTTGTGAATTGTCTGGTGGTCAGCAGCAGAGAGTTTCAATTGCACGTTCACTTGCTATGAAACCTGAAGTTTTATTATTTGATGAACCAACATCAGCTTTGGATCCTGAATTAACAGGCGAAATTCTTGCTGTTATAAAAGAACTTGCTCAGGAAAAAATGACAATGGTTGTCGTAACTCACGAGATGGCATTTGCAAGAGATATTTCTACCAATGTTATTTTTATGGATAACGGTGTAATAGTAGAAGAGGGAAATCCGGAACAGGTTATTAATAATCCTAAAACTGAACGTGCTAAAAACTTTTTATCTAGATTTTCTAATTAATATTGTCTTTGCATATCTTGAATAAAATCATTTTTTTCTATATTATAATATTCTAATATGCACAATTAGGTGTATTGTGTTTAAATTGTAAAATCTGGTGCTGGTAACAGTGCCATGGAGGAAATATAAATGGTCAAAATCAGACTTAAGAGATTTGGTACTCAGAAACGTCCATGCTACCGTGTAGTTGTTCAGGACTCACGCAAACCACGTGACGGTGTTTGTATCGAAGAAATTGGAACTTACCAGCCAATCGCAAAAGAAGACGCTCAGGTTTCAATCGATATGGACCGCGCTAAGTATTGGATCAGCGTAGGTGCTCAGCCAACTGACATCGTTAAGAAATTAATGAATGTTCAGGCTGCAAAACAGTCAAAATAATTTACAGAGGCTAGGAAATGGAAAAAGACCTGATTGAATTCATCGCAAAATCATTGGTCGATGATCCGTCAGCTGTATCTGTAAATGAAACTGAAGGCGAAAAGGGCATGGTGCTCCAGCTTAAAGTTGCAGACGGTGACATTGGTAAAGTAATCGGCAAATATGGTCGTATTGCTAAAGCAATGAGAACTGTTTTAAGTGCCTCAG
>CALAUH010000288.1 GCA_937892225.1 uncultured Treponema sp. | reverse complement strand
GGCATCCTGTTCAATAGAACCAGAACCTCTTAACTGTGCAAGATTTGGTTCCTGCCCTTCTGCATCTCTGGCAACCTGACAAAGTGCGACAATAGGAATTTTTAATTCGCGGGCAAGTGCTTTTAATGATTTTGAAACTTCAGAAATCTGTTCATAAACCGGAGCTGCAGAATTTTCTGTAGTTATAAGACCAATATAATCAATAAAAATAATTTTAACATTATGATTTATTACAAGACGACGTGCCATAGCTCTTAAATCTAAAAGACGCATATTTGGAGTATCAACTGTATATAAAGGAGCTTCAAACCATCTTCCGGCTGCATCCTGTATTTTTTTAACTTCATCTATTTTCAATACACCACTTCGTATTCTTCCCATATTTACTCTTGCTTCCTGAGATAAAATACGCATACCAATTGATTCATAAGGCATTTCAAGAGAGAAGAAACCACAAGGAATTTTTTCTTCAAGTGCAATATGATTCATCATCGAAAGTGCCAATGCTGTTTTACCGATAGATGGTCTGGCACCAATAATTATTAATTCTGAATTCTGGAAACCGGATGTCATAACATCAAGTTTAGCAAATCCAGACGGTACACCGGTAAATTGATTTTTATTTTTAAAACGACTGTCAATAATCTGAATTTCTTTTACCATGATATCATTTACAGGATGAATGACAGTTGTTTCATTTTGCTGAGTTAGAGAAAAGATTTTTTGTTCTGCTTTATCAAGTAAACTTTTACTGTCCTGTGATAATTCGAAAGCAGAAGCTTTTAATTCAGAAGAAATTTTTATTAAATCTCTTCGTGTTGCCCTATCCATAACTAAATCTGAATAGTATTCAATATTTGCTGCAGATGGAACTGTATCTGTTAAAGAAGCAATATATGCTGTTCCTCCAGCCTGATCAAGTTTTCCTTCTACAGTTAATTCATTTATTAAAGATAAAGTATCTCCCTGAATATTTTTGGAAAAGAGGTTTCGCATTGCATCAAAAATTATTTGATTTTGTAAAGAATAAAAACGATCCGCTGTTAATTTTGAAATAACATCATTCATAGCCGACCAGTTTAATAAAAGAGACCCTAAAACTGCCTGTTCTGCTTCTATATGATGTGGTGGAACTTTATCTTGTAAACTTTGATCCATAAATAACCTCTTTATATAATAGACAAAAAAAGCCGGTACTAAAAATAATTAAGCACCGACTTTTTTATGATTTTAGAAATCAAATGAATTATTCAGCTTTAGTTTCTGTTTCTTCAGCTTTTGGTTCAGATTTCTTTCCTTTTGCAGGTTTTTCTTCAGCTTTATTTTCAGTAACTTCCTGTGGTTTTACAGCAAGGTGAATTTCAGCTGTCTGTGATTCATAAAGTTTAATAACAGCTTTATAGTTACCAACAGATTTAATTGCAAGACCAGGAATATCGATACGTTTTCTTTCGATATCAAATCCATTTTTTGCAAGTGCATCTGCAACGATGTGAGTTGTAACTGCACCATAAAGTTTACCATTTGCACCAGCAGGCATTAAAATTTCAAATTCTGCTGATTCAAGTTTTTCTTTAAGACTTGCAGAATCTTTACGTTTCTGTTCCTTACGTGCTTCGATTTCAGCTTTTTTTGCTTCAAAAATCAATACAGTAGCTTCATTGTAAGGTACTGCAAGATTACGTGGAAGAAGATAGTTACGAGCATAACCGTTAGCTACGTTTTTTACATCGCCTTCTTCACCAAGTGATTTAATATCTTCGTTAAGAATAACTTTCATTTTACAAGCTCCTCAGTTTGTTTATTTTATTTTTATCATATATTTCGGAGTTGAAATATATTAATTAGTCTGCTACGTATGGAAGTAAACAGATTGAACGTGCTCTCTTAATTGCTTTAGCAACTTCACGCTGATGTTTTGCACAAGTTCCTGTAATACGACGTGGAAGAATCTTACCACGTTCTGTCATATAACGGCGAAGTGCATCTGCATCTTTATAATCGATTTTTGCTTTATTAGCACAGAATCTACATACCTTTTTACGGAAATATGTTTTATTCTTTGCACGACCATCGCGTTCTTCATCACGACCATCATTTTCAACAGTAACTTCTGCCATTGCAGCTTCCTGTTCTTTTTTTTCTTCAATTTCCTGCATATTTTCTTCAGACATAAAAAACTCCTATTAAAATGGAATATCTTCTGGGAAATCGCTTCCAGTATCACCAAAAGGTTCTGGTGTATAATTATTTGAATATCCTGCATTAGATTGAGTATTATCAACTGGCTGGAACTTTGGAGCACCATTTGAAACTGGTGTAACTCCATCCCCTTTTCCTCCAAGAAGTTGAACGTTATTTGCAACAACGCTTACTTTACTCATCTTCTGACCGTCTTTTTCCCAACGATCCTGCTTTAAATATCCTTCAACACAAATCTGTTTTCCTTTAGTAAGATAAGGTTTAAGATTTTCTGCTGTTTTTCCCCAGATTGTAACATCAAAATAATTAACTTCATCAACCCACTGTTCACCATTTTTACGGCTTCGATTAACAGCAATACTAACATTTGCACGTGCCTGACCATTTGATGTATATCCAAAGCTTCTTTCGTCTGTACCTAAATCTCTAGTAAGACGACCAACTAGAACAACTGTATTAGTATCTGTCATAACATTCTCCTTCTAAATGACCTGTGGATTATTTCGGTTAGCTTTTATTTATCCAGTTTAACAAACTGGTATTTGAAAAGATTCATGTTGATTTTGAATTCTTTATCGATATCAACAATCTTATCAGGGTTGAGTTTCATTGTATACAATACAAAGCGTCCTCTTTTCTGTTTGTTGATTTCATAAGTAAGATCGCGGTCACCGAAAGGTTTTTCTTCTTCAATTTCCGCACCGAATTTGGCGAGAGTGCTTTTTACGTCTTCAGCACCTTTTTTTGACTTTTCATCATCGAGTGGATAAATAGTCATAAGTTCATACTTTCTCATAAGTATCTCCTAAATATTATTCTGCATATGCAAAATAGACAGGAGGAAAAAAAATACAATCTCTTAATCGACGATTTTTGACTGTAAAATAAAGATATATAAAATATCTTTATTCCTCCTTATGGACAAAGGAAAATCTCTAAGGATTTCCAAGGGGTATTTACATATTTTAATCAAAAAACAAATTAAGGTCAATATTGCGATAATCTTCTTTATACAGTATAATTTATTTATGATAAAAAAATCTAATTTTAAACAAATAATTTTATTTTCAATCATTTTTTCGTTATTATTATCAAATATTTATTCAGAAACAAAACCAAATAAAGCAAAAATTCCAGAAAATATTCAACAGAAAATAGAAAAAATTCCAGAAACAAAAAAAAGCTGGTACATAAGAAAAGTTTCAAATCAAAAAGCAGGTTCAGTTGTATACGGACCATTTGAAACCAACGAACAAGCTTTATGTATCTGGATTTACGAAAGTCTTCCAGCTAAAAAAAATTATTGTATTTCTAAAAACAATGTTTATTTAACAGATAATCCAGAAGCTTTTTATCCAGAAGCAATGGCTGTAGTTCAGGGTGATTTTAATACTCTTGGAAATACAAAAACACTGGAAAAATATTTTTTAAATTCAGAAATTATTGCATTAACCGGACAATATGAAAAAATCAAAAAAGGTGTTTCTACAGTTCAAGAAGATACTT
>CALAUH010000287.1 GCA_937892225.1 uncultured Treponema sp. | reverse complement strand
AGTAAGATATTATCAGTATGAACCTACTGGTCGCAAGTTGGAAATAAACGTTTAAAAGCTAAAAAAGCTTGTGTAAGATCGTTTCGGGCTTCATGGATTTGCTGAATTATTTCAGCATTATCCTGAAGCATCTGTGCCTCTTCTAAAATCTGCTGACCGGCACCTTCCGCAGTAAATTTTTTTTCATTTATAAGATAATTAATTCTGTAAATAATTTCTATTTCTCGTTGAGTATATATTCTGCGCCCGCCCATATCTTTTTGTGGTGAAAAACCAGGAATTACATCTTCCCAATAACGCAAAATATGAGCTTTTATACCAGTTAATTCTTCTACTTCACCAATTGAATAGGTCATAGTAATAATAATTATATACTTTGAACAAAAATACAAGTACAAAAGCAATTTTAATGTTTTAAAAAATGCAAAAATAATTTATAATAAAATATTAATAAAGCAGGAAAGTTTATGAAAAAAATTTTTAAAAATTATATAAAATCATTTTCATTGATAATTTGTGTTGTGTTTTTAACAGGCTGTGTTTCTTCGCCAGACGGTGATGTTATTGAAGATTTTGATAATACAGCTACTAATCCGGCAGTTACAAGAGACAAATCTTCTGGCCCAGTTGTAATTCAAGTTATAGACGATAATCAGGAATTTACACAACTTGATTCTCAAAATCAGAACGATTTTCAATCCGATTTTTATTATGAAGATTATGATGAATATTATATGAACAATTATGCGTATACAGAAGATGAAGTAGAATTTATAGATGATGATTTTTATAATGCTTTTGAAAACAAAGATACATATCAAAATGACCAGATTGCAGATTTTAATTATATAGATGAACCAGAACAGGTTTTTTATGGCCCTCAAGAATATCAGATTAATCTTAGTGATCAGTTAAAAAGATTTACAATAATTAAAAATGTTTCTGATGGGGTTGAATGGAATTATCAAAACATTACATCATTAAAGGCTTTTTATACAGATAAACTGTTACCAAAAAAAGGCGACACAATAACAATAATTTTTACAGGAACTTGTGATGCAGATATTAATGCTCCAGTATATCTTTCTTTAATAGAAAATTTGACAGGTAAAACAGATTGGATAAATTTAGTATCAGATAATGAAGATGAAAAATATGTTGTATTTGCAGAAAACATTCAAAAAGATGTTCCTTTTACAGCAACAGCAACTTTTGTGCTTGAGAAAAATTGTGAAACAAATATAAGTTTACATTTTATTTATCCTGTAAAAGATGGAACAACATCTTCTACATGGACTCTTTTGAAATAAACATAAAATTTATCGTTCGCGGTCTTCCCATTTTGTTCGGCTGCCTTTAATTTCAAGCTGAACTGGAATCTGGTCATAACCTAAATCTTCGCGAATACGATTTTTTAAGTAAGTAATGTATGTTTCTGGAACAACTTCTGGACGAGTTGCAAAAATCACAAAAGAAACAGGATTTGTACTTGCCTGAGTCATATAGCGAATTTTAAAATGTGCAGTTTTACTTGCTGGTGGCGGATATCTTTCGAGCCAATCTTGCAATGCATTATTCAAAGACGAAGTTCCTATTTTTTTAGTAAGCTGTTCATAAAGCATAATTGTTGTATTGAGCAACTCTTTTATACCTTTTCCTTCCAAAGCAGAAAGCGGTAGAATTGGCGCAAAATCCATCTGACCAAACATTATGTTCATCCATTCACGGGCAGCTTTTACAGCTTTAGTTCCCTGTTCTTCGCGTAAATCCCATTTATTAAGAACAAAAATGATTCCGCGTCCTTTTTCAAAAGCAAGAGAACAGATTTTTTTATCCTGCTCAGCAAGGCCTTCAACTGCATCAATCATGAGGATGCACACGTCACATCTCTCAATGGCAGCTACAGCTCTTACTACAGAATACTTCTCGATGCTGTCATATACCTTGGCCTTCCACTGATGTCCTTTTGAACACTCCCACCAATACTCTTTTCTGGAGTTTCTTCCAATTAGATATGGAACAGTTTTGTTCATCTCATAGTTCCATTCTTCTGAAATCTCTGGATCTGTCGTTGTTAGATCATTCACCCATATTTTGATTTTTCTGCCTGTGCAATACGGACACTTGCTCCCTCTTATTCTTGATTGGATCCATGCCTTATACTCACAACCACATTCTCTACACCGCCACCAATATGCTCCCTCATGTGCAACCGTTACCATATCCGACTGCAAAGGCATATTCTTGGTAGACCACTCCTTTGCCAGATCCGGACGTTTTGTTCGGAGATCATTGAACCCTTTCAGAAGTTTATTGTCATTGCAATAAGGACAACCATGCCCATTG
>CALAUH010000286.1 GCA_937892225.1 uncultured Treponema sp. | reverse complement strand
AGAAGGAACAATACTTAAATCAATCCCAGCTATGTACAACATGTTCATTAAATATGGTATTGATATTCGTAAGGAACCAATTTTGGTTTACCCTACACTTCATTACCAGAACGGTGGTGTTGAAATTGACAAGACTTGTCACACAAATGTTGCAAACTTGCTCGTAGCAGGTGAAGCTTCTGGTGGTGTTCATGGAACAAACCGTTTGATGGGTAACTCACTCTTGGACGTAGTTGTATTTGGACGCGAAGCTGGTATTGAAGCTGGTAAAATGTTCAAAGACATTAAATTGTCTGACAAAATGAATCTTGACCACGTAACTGCATTTGAAAAAGAAAGAGCAGCTGCTAAGATTGAAGGCGATGCTGTATCACCAAAAATCTTGCCAAAATATACACATGGAAATCCAGAATTTGAAAAATTAATTCCTGGTGCTTCAAAATAAGTTTTAGACGGACACCTTCGGTGCCGTCTAAAACGCTATGAACACGACAACTTCGTTGCGTGTCAAACCAATTTCAAAGCTGACAGAACTTCGTTCTGCAGTTTAAATCATAGGACGGGAAGTTAAACTTCCCGTTTTTTATTACCTTCGGTGCCGTCTAAATCGCTATGAACACAATAACTTTGTTGCGTGTCAAACCAATTTCGTGCTGATAACCGCTATGCGGTTACAGGACAAATCATAAGACAGGAAGTTAAACTTCCCGTCTTTTTTATCTTCGCTGTCGTCTAAAATGCTATGAACACAATAACTTTGTTTCGTGTTAAAACAATTTCAAAGCTGACAGAACTAATTTTGCAGATTAAATCATAATTTTCTATTAATTTTCTTATTTTGCAGTATACCGTAAAAAAACGCATAATATTGCAATAAAATTATGAAAATACTATAATCTATATATTAATTTTTATATAAAAAACAGAGGTTTTTATTATGGTACTCTTCGGAGGTATTCTTTCTATTAAAACTGTAAGTTTCTTAGTATTCTGTGTATTTTTAATTGCAGGTCTTGGTTACTTACTTGGTAGAATCACTATTAAAGGTGTTTCTTTGGGAACTGCAGGTGTATTCATTGTAGCTCTTCTTTTTGGTGCATTTTTGTATAATCCTTTAGCTAATCAATTAAAAGTTGGTGATGCTTCTTATGTTACAAACGCTCTTAAAATTGTTGAAAATTTAGGATTAATTTTATTTGTAACTTCAGTTGGTTTTATTGCTGGTCCATCATTTTTTGGTGACTTAAAAAAGAACTTCAAATCATACATTCTTCTTGGCTTAATCATTATTGTTGTTGGTGGTCTTTCTTGTGCTGGTTGTATTGTATTTGATAATAAATTTTTTGGCCGTGACATTAAAGAAGTTGCTGCTATGTTAGTTGGACTTTTATCTGGATCTCTTACTTCTACTCCTGCTTTCTCTGCTGCTAAAGCAACTGTTGCAACAGAAGAATTAGAAGCAATTGTAGCTGTAGGTCATGGTATTGCTTATCTTTTTGGTGTAGTTGGTGTTGTATTATTTGTTCAGTTAGTTCCAAAATTTGTTAAAGCTGATATGGATAAAGAAAGAGCAAAACTTTCTGAATCAGCTCCAGAAGCTCCATCAAAACTTACAGGTAAAGAAATGGAACTTGATCCATTTGGATTCTGTGCATTCTCTTTAGTTGCACTTCTTGGTGTAATTGTTGGTTCTTTCAAATTTGGTAACTTCTCTCTTACAACAACAGGTGGATGTTTGATTCTTGCTTTGATTTTTGGTCATTTCCAGAAAATTGGTAAAGTTTGCATTATGCCACAGGAATCTACTCTTAAAGTATTCCGCGAACTTGGTCTTATGTTGTTCTTGATTGGTGCAGGTGTTGCTGGTGGTGCTTCATTTGTAAAATATTTCCAGTGGGTATATTTTATCTATGGAATTATAATGACATTACTTCCAATGATTATTGGTTTCTTCTTTGCAAAATATGTTTTAAAATTAAACTTATTGAACAATCTTGGTTCTATTTGTGGTGGTATGACTTCTACTCCAGCTTTAGGAACTTTAATTTCTACTGCAGGAACAGAAAAAGTAGCTGGTGCTTATGCTTCAACTTATCCAATTGCTTTAGTTGCAGTTGTTCTTGTAAGCCAGTTCTTACTTATTATTTTCTAAGATAATTAAATAAAAAAAAGAGATTGTCTATTTTTTTAGACAATCTCTTTTTTTTTTCTAGATTATAAATCTATTCTATTTTTTTCCATTCAGTTATTTCTATAACACCATCTTTTAATTTATATGTATAATTACCTTTTTTATAAATTATACCTTTCATTTCAATTAAAACACCCTGATTATTTAATAATTCAGATTTAATTTCATCACTACATTCAATTGCATATTCTTTTTTATTATCTGTTACTATTCCAGGATATGCAAAAGGTTCATTTCCATAGGAATGTATATAACCATTAATTGTAACAGTTTTATTAGTTTTAAAAGAAGTAAATAATGAAGTTAATAAACAAACTGATAATATTAATATTATATTTTTTTTCATAAATTACTCCTTAATAATAAAGATATTCAATTGGTGTCTGATCATAATAATTTAATGTGATATAATAATTATTTGAATCATATTTAATAAATTCTTCATCAATTATAGAAATATAAAATCCTCTAGGTCCAATATCAAAACTAGAATTTGTTTTAAAGAAAATATATTTACGTATATCATTTTCTGATATTTCTACATCATATAAATCATCATCTAAATCAATAGGTTTAAAACTGTCTTTATCTTTATTTAATGAATATTCCATTGTATCAGGATAAATTGGATCAAAAAGAATTTGATATAAATATTTACATGCATAATCAAAATCAATTTTTTCATCATTTATACCTGTTGTATTATATTTTTGTAATGCTTTAGTAATTGCTTCACCATTAACATATTCATTTGTCGCAATCTCTTTTAATAACTTTTCTCCTCCAAAATTTCTAACTAAATATGCACCTAAAGCATATGCATTGGCATATGTATATAACTGATCTTCAGGTTTATCAGGCCAGTCCATAAAACCATAATAAGAAGCATATTTTACTAAACTTAATCTACTTTTTGGAGAATCTTCATCAGAAATATCTAAAAGAGATTGTACCATATCTTCTGTTGTCATAGAAAGCATCTCTGTAAACCAAGTTTCACATTGTTTACCATATTTTACAGTTTTATTTACATAATTTAACAAGTGATTATATTCATGTGCTATAGTTGAATAAACACTATCTGTCCATGTTTGTAACCAGTAAGAATCGATATAAATAATCTGATCATTATTAGATCGATATATCTTTCCAGACTGTTCAAATTTAGTTGGATCAATACCAGAAGCTTTTAACATATCTGTTTGGAAAAAATATCCAAAAGTACCAATAGTTGCATTTTGTTCTGCATCATTAAAAATGTCTGAAACTAAAATCTTAATATTTTCTTGAGGATTAGCAAGATTACTATAATTTGATTCTGTAAAAGTATGACCACCTAAAATATCTTCTTCTTTCTCATAAATTTCATCAAATTTAGAGGCAATTTTTTCAAATAAAGCATCATTGTAAAAACTTGTGTAGAATTTTTCTTCTTTTATAGTTTTTCCACCATCTTTAATAAAATATGTAGATTTATTATTTAATTGAGTAATAGAAGGATTTTCATAATACCAGACAGAACAATGTGTTCCGACAGCTTTACATGTAAAATTATATTTTACAAAATTATAATCGGTATCTTTGATAGTCCAAAATTCATTTTGCTTATTTTTTGAATATGTAGGAGTGTTTATTGAATAACTATTTGTTCCTGCCCTTGAATTTCCATTCAATAATTTAAATGATTCTCTATTTAAATTATTGATTCCTTCTGGATCCTGTTTAATTGCAATTTTATTTGTTTTAATATTTGATTCCAAATCTTTTATTGCATTTCTAGATTTTTTAGAAACTAATGTACCAACAGAATTTGCATCTACCGTTCTTTTAGTATCCATATTAATTCTTATTAAAAAATTATCTGCATCATCTTCATATTCTATTGGTAAATCTTCAGAAACTAATTCCCCCCATCCAGCTATCTGTAAAAAAGGACATCCAATAAAAGATAATCCTGCAATAGCTGTTAAAGAGACAGCTAAAATTAATTTTAATGTTTTTTTCATTTAACACCTTCCTTATATATTATTTACTTGTCATATTCATAACACCATCCCAATCAGATGGAACACCTTTTGTTGCATAAGTTTTACATCTTTCTGCAAATATTAAACTTGTGGCATCTTCCTGAGGTAACATTTTTGAACATTTTATAAACATTTTAAATGCTTCGTTAAATTCTTTATTTAAATACTTATCTAAAGCTTTATCAAAAGTTTCTAGCATTTCTTTTTGAGCATCTGTTAATTCTTCTGTAAATCCGATTACATTATAAAGCTGAACTGGTGTACTTCTTCCAACAACTCTTACTTTATCTAATCTTC
>CALAUH010000285.1 GCA_937892225.1 uncultured Treponema sp. | reverse complement strand
TAAAAGAAAGATTATCTCCAAACATAGCACCACCCATTACTGAACCAACACATAACGGAATGCTGAATCCAGATGTTTGTGCAACTGCTACAGCGATTGGTGTTACAAGAGTAATTGTACCTACAGAAGTTCCCATTGCAATTGATACAAAACAACTTACAACAAATAAAACAACTGCAGAAAATTGCGCTGGAATTATAGAAAGCATGAAATATGCAACAGATGATGCAGAACTTCTTCCTACAACACCAACAAACATACCTGCACAAAGGAAAATCAAAATCATAGTGACAATATTTTTATCACCTATGCCTTTTCCCATAAGTGTAAGCTTATCATCAAATTTTAAATTTTTATTCTGACAACATGCAACTAACAATGCTATAAGAAAAACTACAACAATAGGAATATTATAAAAACCCATTGGTATTTTTAATACGTATTCAAATAAGATTCCTAATCCTAAATATAAAACTAAAAAAACTCCGATTGGAATTAATGCTTTTGCATTAGATTTTTTTTCCATAAAAATAACCTCAATTTTGTAAATTTATTTTAATATTATCTGTTTGCAAACCAGCAATCTCTATTCTAAGATAGGTCGCAGCCTACGGCTGCTTACCTAGTTTGCTTTGCAAACTAACAATCTCTATTCCAAGATAGCTCCTCTATCTGCAGAACTAACCAATTTTGAATATCTTGCGAGGTAGCCGGTTTTTACTTTTGGTTCTGGACATACCCACGTAGCTTTACGTTTTGCGAGTTCTTCATCACTTACTTCAAGTGTAATCTTATAAGCATTAATATCCAAAGTGATTTTATCTCCCTCTTCTACTAACGCAATTGGACCGCCAACAGCAGCTTCTGGAGAACAGTGTCCAAGAGAAGCTCCACGTGTAGCACCACTAAAACGTCCGTCGGTAATTAAAGCAACCTGTTTATCGAGTCCCTGTCCTGCAAGGGCTGCTGTAACTGCCAGCATTTCGCGCATTCCAGGTCCACCTTTTGGTCCTTCGTAACGAATAACTACAACGTCACCGGGATTAATTTTTCTTCCCTGAACTGCTGCCATAGCTTCACTTTCATCGTTGAATACACGTGCAGGTCCGGTATGTTTCATCAATTCTTTTGCACATGCAGAACGTTTTACAACAGTACCGTTTGGTGCAAGATTTCCGAACAAAATAGCAATTCCACCGTTGTCGCTGAATGGATTTTCAATCGGGCGAATAGTTTCTGGATCACGATTAACAGCAGTTTTAATATTTTCAGCAACAGTTTTACCAGTTACTGTAATCAAACTTGTATCGATTAAATTTTTCTTAGCTAATTCTTTTAAAACAGCCTGAACACCACCTGCATCATCTAACTGACACATAAAAGTACGTCCTGCAGGTGCAAGATGACAGAGATTTGGAGTTCTGTTTGAAATGTCGTTAACTTCGTGTAAATCAATTTCAATTCCAGCTTCGTGTGCAATTGCAGGAACGTGAAGCATAGTATTACTTGAACAACCAAGTGCCATATCTGCAGCGAGCGCATTAATAAAATTCTGTTTTGTAAACATTCGGCGTGCTGTAATTCCTTTATTGAACATTTCCATTACCTGCATACCGGCTTTTTTTGCCAAAGCAATGCGGCGGCCAGTTACAGCAGGAATTGTACCGTTTCCAGGAAGCCCAAGACCGATTGCCTCTGTAAGACAGTTCATAGAGTTTGCAGTAAACATACCAGAACATGCCCCGCAACCTGGACAGGCAACTTCTTCCATCTGACGTAACTGTTCTTCGTTAATTTTTCCAGAAGAAACAGCTCCTACAGCTTCGAACATATCTGTTAAAGAAAGATTACGGCCTGCATAAGGATTTGTATCATCAGCTCCAGGTAAATGGCCAGGCATCATTGGTCCACCAGAACAAAATACAGTTGGCAAATCAAGACGAGCGGCTGCCATAAGCATACCAGGAACAATTTTATCACAGTTTGGAATCATAACTAAAGCATCAAACTGATGAGCTTTTGCCATACATTCAATTGAATCTGCAATTAATTCACGTGTAACTAAAGAATATTTCATTCCTTCGTGGCCCATTGCAATACCGTCACAAACACCAATTGCAGGAAATTCAACAGGAGTTCCACCAGCCATGCGAATTCCAGCTTTTACCGCTTCGGCAATTCTGTCTAATTCAATATGACCTGGAATAATTTCATTTTTTGCACAACAAACACCAACTAATGGTTTTGCCAATTCTTCATCAGTATATCCCATTGCATAAAACAATGAGCGATGAGGTGCACGTTCAACACCTTTTTTTGCGTTGTCACTTTTCATTTTATTTATTTCCTAATTAATTATATTTATCCTGAATTACGATTTTAATCAAAGAATTATTTTTAATGCTGATTTTCTTTCGCTGATAAACCAAATCATCATGATTAAGACTTATTCTTGCAAGTTCACAAACTTTTTTTGCATATTCAGAAAGATTAGCAGGACAATTAGCTTCACTTGCAAAAATAACGTTTTTCTGGCTCATATAATGATAAAAGAACTGTGAAAATTCTTCGTTATCTACAGGAAGGCCTTTTAATAAAATAATACGTTTAAAATCCTGAATATGTGCAAAAGTTTTACAGCAGCTTTCAAGTTTAGCAGAGAAAGTTGGAACACCATCAACATCAACTGTTTTTTCTGCAATAACATACAATTCAGGATCAGAAGGAATTTCACCTGCAGGAGTATTTTCTATAATTCGATTTAATTCAACATTATCTAAAAGAATCTGAATTTTACCATTTAATGCATCCTGACTGTCTGTAATAGCTGAATCCGAAGTATTTTCCGAACTTTCATTTGATGATAAAAGATTTTCAAGTTCTTCATCAGATACAGTTCCACTATTTCCCTGATTTGCGTCATTCATAACATCCATCATTGTTGACAATATTTCACCTTCTTTACTGTCAATTGCAACGTTCTGACCAATTTCACTTCGTTGTTTTTCATCATCCATAATATCTTGAAGTACATCATCAATATTATTTCCACCCATTTGATTCTCCTTAACTTGTGATGTAACACTTATAAACTCATCTTCTCCAGCTTCAATTTCCGGAGAGAAAGTTTCATCAATTTCATCAGCATCTTCATTAGTAAAAAACGGTTCAGTTTCATCATCAACATTTTCTTTGAACAGATTTATATTTTGAGGCTGAACCTTATTTACTTTAAGTTTTAATTTATCACCTTCTGCAGTTTTTTCATACAAACATCCGTCATCTTCATTAACATAAAAAATAGGATTTTCACCATTCATCCTGATATTAGAAATATTGTTACAACCGACGAAAGCATCATCAGCAAGTTCATATAAAGATGCAGGAAAAACAACAGTTGTTAAAGAAGTACAATTTGCAACAGCATTAGAATAAATTCTTTCTACAGTATTAGGAATTACAAGCGTTCTTAAAGATGAACATCCGGCAAAAACATTTTCCGGAAATGATGTTAAACCTGCTCTAAAAGGAATTTCCTGTAAAGAAGAACATCCGTTGAATAAACCTTCCGGGAAAAAATCTACAACATAAGGCATATTTACAGTTTCTAAAGAAGTACAACCAGAAAACATATAAGCAGAAAGCTGAATTAATGTTGACGGAAGTTTTACTTTTTTCAACTGCTTTGAATTTTCAAAAAGACATGGACCAATCTGTTTAACAGAATCTGGAAGCGAAATCTGTTCATAATTACAGCCGGAAAAAACTTCACCGTCAATTGCTCTAGCTCCAAAAGGAACTCTACCTGTAAATTCAGAACTCGAAGTATCTATACCGACAATTGTCTGCATATCAGCAGAATATAATAATCCATTTTTCTTAATATATGAAATATCCATAAATTCTATTTTAGTCTAAATTTCCTTATATCGCAATTATAAAATATAAAGAATTTATTTGTTTTTTTAAGATGATTTCATTATATTACTTAATATGAGTAATGAAAATTTTGAAAAAAACACTATCATACCGACAAATCAACTTTTGCCAAATAAATTAGTTTTAATACCTCTTTCAAGCAGACCAATTTTCCCAGGCATCTTTACCCCCTTAATGATAAATGCCAACGAAGATATAAAGGTAATCGAAAAAGCATATGAAGAAGATGGATTTATCGGAATTGTTATGCTTAAAAATGATGTAGAAAATCCTACAATTTCAGATTTATGCAGAATAGGAACAGTTGCACGTATTATCAAGAAAGTAAATCTTCCTGACGGCGGAATCAACATATTCATATCAACTTTACAAAGATTTAAAATCAGAAAATCACTTCACTCTACAGCACCAATTGCAGCAGCAGTTGAATATCTTGAAGAAGAAGAAGCAGATACTTTTGAAGTAAAAGCATTAACAAGAGCATTAATAAGTGAAATGAAAGACGTTTCAGAAAACAATCCTTTGTTCTCTGAAGAAATGCGTCTTAATATGGTAAATATTGACAACCCTGGTAAAATAGCAGATTTTATTGCATCAATTTTAAATGTAGATAAAAATGAACAGCAGAAAATTCTCGAAACAACAAACGTTCGTCAGAGAATGGAACAGGTTTTAGTCTTTATAAAAAAAGAACAGGAATTATTAAAAGTTCAGAAAAAGATTCAAAACGAAATAAATGACCGTGTAGAAAAAAATCAGCGGGAATATTTTTTACGCGAAGAATTACGTTCAATCCAGGAAGAACTTGGTGAAAATCCAGACGGCAACGAAACCGACTATCAGAAATTCAAAAATAAAATTGCACAGTTCAAGTTTGAAGGAGAAATCAAAGAAACAGTAGAAAGCGAACTTTCAAAATTTTCTCTGATGGATCCAAATTCAGCAGAATATATCGGTACTAGAAATTTCTTAGAACTTGTAACACAGTTGCCATGGAAAGATATTCCATTTGATGATTACGATTTATCAAAAGCAAAAAAGATTTTAGAAGCAGATCATTTTGGACTTGAAGATGTAAAGAAAAGAATCATCGAATATCTTGCCGTAAGAAAATTCAAAAAAGACTGCAAAGGTTCAATCCTTTTATTAGTCGGACCACCAGGCTGCGGTAAAACAAGTATCGGTCACTCAATTGCAAATGCAATGAATAAACCTTTCTATCGTTTCTCTGTAGGCGGCATGCGTGATGAAGCAGAAATAAAAGGTCACCGAAGAACTTATATTGGAGCAATGCCTGGAAAAATTATACAGGGATTAAAAATCACAAAAAGCAATACTCCTGTTTTTATGATAGATGAAGTTGATAAAATGGGTTCTTCTCATAACGGAGATCCTGCATCAGCTTTGCTTGAAGTTTTAGATCCGGAACAGAACGTTTCTTTCCGCGACAACTATCTTGATTTACCGTTTGATGTTTCTAATGTATTTT
The DNA here is from genome assembly GCA_937892225.1 of uncultured Treponema sp. Lineage (GTDB taxonomy): Bacteria > Spirochaetota > Spirochaetia > Treponematales > Treponemataceae > Treponema_D. The sequence goes on along the minus strand of CALAUH010000285.1, from coordinate 4,181 downwards.
TTATTTTAACTGCAAATACTTTAGACTCAATTCCTTCTCCACTTTTAGACCGTGCAGAAATAATACAATTAAGCGGTTATATTGATCAGGAAAAACTTGAAATTGCAAAAAAATATTTAATCCCAAAGAATCTTGAAAAGAACGGATTAAAAAAAGGACAGGTAAAATATACAAAAGAAGCTTTACTCACAATTGCAGAAGAATATGCAAGAGAAGCCGGTGTTAGAAATTATGAAAAATGCCTCGATAAAATTCACCGAAAGATTGTAACAAATTTAATAGATACTCAGGAAAATACACAGACAAAAGATGATAAAAAATCTGAGCCAATTACAATTGATTCAAAAGATTTGTATTCTTATCTTGGAAAACCAACTTTTGATGAAAGTGAAATTAAAACTGCAAAAATTCCTGGAACCGCAATAGGACTTGCATGGACAAGTATGGGCGGTGATACTTTACTTATAGAAGCAACATCTTTCCCGGGAAAAAGCGGACTTACACTTACCGGACAAATGGGTGATGTAATGAAAGAATCAAGCCAGATTGCATTTAACTGGGCAAGAAAATATGTACTTGAAAAAGAAATTAAAACAAGCGAATGGTTTGAACAGAACATTGTTCATTTACATATACCAGAAGGTGCAACACCAAAAGACGGACCAAGTGCCGGAATTACAATGGCTACAACTTTTATTTCTTTATTAACAGGTAAAGTGATAAAGAAAAATCTTGCAATGACAGGTGAACTTTCTTTAACAGGACAGGTTTTACCAATCGGCGGATTAAGAGAAAAAACAGTAGCTGCAAAAAGAAATAAAATTAAAACAATAATAATACCAAAAGCAAACGAACGAGATTTAGATGAAATCCCGGAAAATGTAAAATCCGGAATAAAATTTATCCCGGTTACAAATGTCTTAGAAGTATTAGAAAATGCTTTTTAATTACAATTTTTGCAGACACCCCATAAATTAGTCTGAATTTTCTGCAATTTAAAACCTGCAGGTAATTCAGGCTTAATAGGAATTTCTGAATCTTCAAATATATCAAAAATGTTTCCACATTTCATACATTTAAAGTGATAGTGATTACCCATTTCTGCATCAAAACGAAGTTTATCATCATCTATTTTAATTGACTGAATGATTTTTTTATCTTCAAAAAGTTTTAAAGTGTTATACACAGTTGTTTTAGAAAGAGTCGGATAAGAAGGATATAAAGCAGCATAAACAGTTTCTACATCCGGATGAACAGGATGTTCGCACAAATAAGAATAAACTGCAATTCGCTGTACAGAAGGTCTTATATCTGCATTTTGTAAAACTTCAGCATAATTTTTAAGCATAATCAGTTCCTTAATAAATTTATAACAATTATAATAATGAAATGATTACAATTTGTAAAGAGAAGAAAGAAAATTTATAACAACGGGGACAGCCCTCATTAAAATAGTCTTCATTAAAAATTTTATTCAAATTCTGCCTGTTTTAGCCGATAATTAAAATATAATTGTATTTTCCTTCATCTACAAAAGTTTATAGAAGATAATGGAGAAAAAATGGAAACAATCACACTTGATTCATTAAAAAATGATTTAACATTTACCGGTGATGTTTATATTGATTCAAACTTTTTATTGTTACCAAGAACTTCGCCTGTTACCAACGAACTCATAAATGCACTTCGCGAATGGGAATTCCAGTCAATTTTATGTGATGGAGGTCTCAGCTTAGGCGGAGATATTGGTGTAACAACTGATATAACAGAAGAAAGCCAGGACGAACTTTTAAATTCAAGCAGTGTTGATAACTTAAAAATCGGTGAATCTGTAAAAAAAGCATTTGAAAACTCCAAAACAATTGTAGATAACTCTGATATAACCAGAATGGAAATGGTTCAAAAAGTTTATGATGAATACATGAATTACATTGAACAGATTCTTACACATTATACGACACATAAACAGATAAACCAGGAAGAATTATCTGAAACTGTAAAAGAACTTTGTATTTTTATTAAAGAAAACAAACGCTTTATATTACGCGTAAATCCTAGTAAAGAAAACAGCAATAAAAATTTCTTAGTAAAACATTCAATGCGTACAACAGTTTTAGCAATTGCAATAGCTTTACAATTACATATGCCGCTTTCAAAAATGATTGAACTTGGAGTTGCATGTATTTTACACGAAATCGGTATGCTAAGACTTCCACCACAGATTTACATGACAGAAAAGAAACTGACTCCTGGTGAAAAAATACAAATTTTCAAACATCCGCTTTTAGGTTATTCAATTGCAAAAGACCTTGAATTCCCGATTTCTATTCAGCTTGGAATTCTCGAACATCACGAAAAAGAAAATGCAACAGGTTATCCTCGAAAATTAAGTGGTGATAAAATCACAACAATTGCAAAAATAATTTCGGTTGCATGTTCATACGAAGCAATTACATCACCAAGAACTTATAAAGATGAACGAACAGAATTTGAAGCAATTATCGAACTTCTTAAAAACTCAAACAAACAATATGATGATACAGTAATCAAGGCTCTACTTTTCAGCGTTTCACTCTATCCTATTGGTGCATATGTTTATCTTTCAAACAGAAAAGTCGGTATTGTAGTAGATACAAATCCTGATAATCCAAAATGTCCGGTAGTTCAATTACTTACAGAAAAAAATGAAGACGGTTCTTTAATCACAGTACAGACAAAAGAAGGTGAAATTACAATCACAAGAATTCTTACAAAACGTGAAAAAGAAGACATCGTTAAACTTGTAGAAGAAAAATATAAAGTTATACACGAAGCACAGACAATCGCACAGGCAATTAGTGCATTACCACCACAACCTCGTTCAATGAATGCACAAAATCAAGATTCTGTAAATCCAGACGAAATGGAAGAAATTGATATAACTTATTTTGCTTAAAAATTAATTAAAGAATGAACGGATTTTTTCAACATCCTGATGAAATTTTTCATCTATTACAGGAGGATGTTCATTGAAATATAAAATCTGTGTCATTTCTTCCAGAGTCTGAACACCCCAGATAGGAATAACATTTTCATATTCATGTAAAAAACCAAAAGCCAGCGGAATATTATCAAGTAATCCACCACCTAAAGGCTGCATTGCTATAAAACCGACATCATGCATTTCGCACAACTTTACTAAATCAGCTACATATTCAGGAGAAACCATACTAAAAGGAAACTGAAGTGTTTCATATAAATCTGATTCAACAGTCTGTTTAGCAATTTCATAATTTGTTGTTACAATACCAATATGATTTATTTTACCAATACGTTTCATTTCCTGTAAAAAAGCGTAAATACCATCACGACCACCAGGCATTGGTAAAAAATCTTCCGCTTCATATTGAAATAAATCTACTGTATCACAATGTAAAGTCATTAAACTTGTTTCTAAATCTTGTGATAAAGAAACTGCATTATTTGCATTAGAAGCAGTTGATAAGAAAACATTATTTCTAATATCATACAAAGCATCGCCAAGTAATTTTTCACTTTCAGGAAATTTTCTCGAAGTATCAAAAAAATTAATTCCAATATCATATGCCTTTCTTACAATTAATGATGCATTATCCTGCCCTTCACTATCTGTAAGACGCATTGCACCAAAAGCCACACGAGAAATTAATAAATTTGTTTTACCTAAACGAATGTACTCCACTCTAAAATTACCTCCGTGCAATTTTAGAGTTACTAGTTTGTTCAAGCACAAACTAGCCATTTATTCTCCAAAATTTACACGTGCGGCATCTATACCGCTTTTATGTTACAAATTACACAGATTACAAAGAATCTTTTAATTCGTAGAATCCTTGTAATCTGTAGATTTTTTTTATTTTCTAACTGGTTTATAATTTTTAATAGCTTTCTGGATAAAGAATACGAGGTCATCAAGAGCAACACGTTCCTGTTCCATTGAATCACGGAAACGAACTGTTACAGTATTAAAAAGTTCATTTTTTGAACCATCTTCTTTAGTTTCATGAATTGTATCGTAATCTACAGTTACACAGAAAGGAGTACCAACTTCATCCTGACGGCGGTAGCGTTTACCTACAGTTCCAGAAGTATCATAATCAGTCTGGAAATCTTCTTTGAGTAAGTGCTGGATTTCCTTAGCTTTTTCTGCAAGACCGTCTTTC
>CALAUH010000284.1 GCA_937892225.1 uncultured Treponema sp. | reverse complement strand
TGTTACACATGACATTGAAATAGCAAAACAATGTGATAGAATAATTGAAATTTCAGATGGAAATATTATTTAACCAATTGGTGGTGATAATACTTCATGTATACTATAAAACAAACAGAGCTAAGACGAAATCTTAGCTCTGTTTGTTTTATTAGAGTATCGATTAATTATGGTATACTTCATAATTATAGAACATAGCTTTATTGAAATAGATTTTATATATTTCAATAGACTAAGGTTTCTGCAATACACAAATTGTCTTTCAAACACACAAAGATATCTACTCCATAATAAAATATATTTACAAGGTACTAAAAAAGAGAAGTAACTACGTAAGTCGCTTCTCTTTTTTATTTGTATTCATATAGAATTTACATGCCTGAATTAATCAGTTTCTCGGTACAAGCTTTAAATCATAACCAGGAGCATAAGCCATATTGTATGAAGAAGATATACTTCGGCACCATGAAACGTTAGTTTAAAGTTTTTATCCAGCTCAATTCGGCACACACTGTGTGCTGAATCAGAAATCAGAAAAATATACTTTCAGCCAATCTCAGAAGTTACAATAAGCAAAAGAACCGTAAGCAATCCGCTCCGGTTCTTATTATCTGATAAATATTTCAGCTATTTTATAATTTTTTCAATCACACACTCATGCTCTTTGCTTTCCTTATCATAATTAATGCCAACAAGCAATATTTCTCCGCTGAAAGCCATGAGTTTATCAGTATAATTCCTGTCTTTTATCTGCTTTAAAGCACCTTCAGCAGATTTATTATACTTTAACTCTGCTACAATAGCCGGAGCATTAACACCTTTGCGTGGTATGAACGCCAGATCAGCAAACCCTTCTCCGGTAGGGAACTCTCTGATAATTTCATACTGTTTTCTTGCTGAATAATAAGCAAGTGCAAGCGTTACAGAAAGTGACAGCTCATTGTTATATGCTATAATCGAAGAATTCTGTCGGTGAACCTCTTCGATTATTTCAGCAACCTTCTTTTCATCACAGTTTATCGTTGCTGTCAGAAGGTCATCTGACTTGCGAACTGCATTCATAACTTCTTCCCAGCCACCGTCTTCTATACAGTTTATAAATTCCTGCTGTATTTCCTTGTTCGGTATCCATGCTTCACCGGTTGTATTGTCATAAGTAAGATATCCAAGATGAATAAGCAATGTGATTACATCATCAGCAGAACTGAACGAAGTCATATCATTCTGGAATTTTTCTGTGTTTACTCTGATTTTTTCACCGGATATCATTCTTATAACCGAATCACGCAATCCATCCATATCAAGCTGAATAAATACTTTTAGTGCTTCAAATGTCTCTGTTTTTGTCCAGTAATTATCGAATGATTTTTCAGTAATTGCCTGAACAACTGAATTAGGATTATATATCTCGTTATTATCGACCTTGTATCCATCGTACCATCGTTTCAGCTCTTCGAGCATGTCAGTATCTTCACCGCAAAGCATTTGCACTTCCTTGTCAGTAAATCCTGTATATTCTTCTCCGTCTGCTGCAGTTTCTTTTCTGTAAACCATTGCACAGAGACCTGCTGCTGTATTATAACGGCATGAACCATATTCATTTACAACTGAAAATATAGCAGGATATTTTGAACAATTACAATTTACAAATAAAGATGTGCTAACAGTTGCAGCTTCAGGAGATCATATCATCAATGCTTTCTATAAAGGTGCAAAAACTGTTATAGGTTTTGATATAAATTATTTAGCATTAATCTTTACAGAGCTAAAATTAGTTGCCTTAGAAAATCTAGATTATAAAGAATTTCTACAATTTTTTATGATAAATGATGAAGATGACATAGAAAAGAACAAAAATGTTTTAAACTATGCGATATATATAAATAAATTAAGAAAATATTTATTAAAAAGCACTGCTGAAAATTGGGATATACTTTATCAAAATTTTAATAACAATGGTTATGATTTAAGAAATTCATATATATTCAACAATAAATATGATAATAATGGTTTGAAAATAAATTCAAACTTATATTTAAAAAATGAAGTAGAAGTTTTTATGAATTTATGCAGTACTTTATTTAGACTTCATACAGGCATAGTATATATGATAGCTAATAAAATTAGTAGGGTTTGTCCTTATTTTAGTGAATGGAGTTTAAGGGGTATTCCTAAATTAAAAGAAGGTCAAATTGATGATTATATTTTTCAAGATAGTCAAGGAACAGAAGTTAAAATATGTGTGGAAATGTGTGCAAGTCCTAAACATAAAAAAAGTGGTATGTTTTTTGGAAGAATAGGAAAAAATATTGATACTTCTGCATGGTCTTCTAAAGAATATCCCCATTTACAGGGTGATTATGCAGATTATGATATTTTATATGCTTTATCATTAGAACATTTAGATTTTAAATTTAATATTATGTTATTACAACATAAAATAGAAGATTTTTTATGTGTTTATATATATCCTTCTAAAATGAAAATTAGTGATAGATTAATAACAGAAGAATATAGTACAGATTTTTTAAAAAGTCCTTGCTTAAATGCTAGAAATAAAGCAGAAGTACTAATAAATGAATTAGTTAACAATAATAAATTAGTATTTCCATCTAATTTAATAGGTGAAGATTTTTATAGTACGATTAAAAATATGAAAAAATACCCATTAAGTTTATATTAATAAAAAGGTGTCCAATTTAATGGACACCTTTTTTTATTTCACCACGTTTTAACATTGTATCTATTATCTTTTTAAAATCTGTAGTAAGTCCTACCTTATAACCAATATTTCTAATATTTAATCCGTAAGGCTGATTAAGATAATAACCATCTGATAAATAACCTGTATAATTATCACCATCTAAATAATCATCTAAAAATCTTATTCCACATTCGAAAGTCATTAAAATCCCTGCAAAAGCCAAATTATTTATCTCTTCTTCGGTCATAATTTTACCAACTTGCGATAAGTATCCTTCAACATAAGCCTTGAAATATTCGATATTAAAGTTCACTTTTGAAATATCTTTTTCATCTTCTCCAGCTGGGTTGCAACCGAAACGAATAGAATCACCAAAATCATACAATAATGAACCAGGCATAACTGTATCTAAATCAATAACGCATCTGAATTTCAGTGTGTCTTTATCAAAAAGAACATTATTCTGGAACCAAGGTGACAAACAAAAATTAGTTGAGGATTCAAAGAATATTGCTAAAGAATCAGAAATGGTAGAGGTATTAGGACAATTTGAGCCAAACGTATTTAAAAGAATAAGCAAATGGTATAAAAATAATTTTGCATTAAAATCTGGAAAAAGTGTAAAAAAATTAGGACCTGGTAAAGAGGAAAATACAAATCATCAACAAGTAGCAAATGCTTTAGGGGATGGACATAAAATAATGACAGAAAAATTAAAACCAGAAAATTATCAAAATAATCCAGTAACTCAAAGTCAAAT
>CALAUH010000283.1 GCA_937892225.1 uncultured Treponema sp. | reverse complement strand
CATGTGCTTGTGCCTGTGCAGGTGGTGGAAGAGCCGGATGTTCAACAAAAGATTTTTATAAAGAAAAAAAATAGTATAAATAAATTTATTATTTATAAAAATACCCCAGAATTTATCCAGAAAATCCTGGGGCATTTTTTTTTAATACTAGAACAAACTCATTAAATCTTTAATTGTTTCTCTTCTGCGGATAAGTTTTACTTTACCCTCTTTTGTGATTAAAACTTCTGCCGGACGAGGACGACTGTTATAAGTTGAACACATACTCCAGCCGTAAGCACCTGTATCCAAAATACAAGCTAAATCACCACGTTCCATTTTTGGTAATTTACGTGCCTTTGCAAGAATGTCCCCGGATTCACAGATGTTACCAACGACAGTCTGTTCAACCAAATTATCGCGGCTAACAACTTTTCCACCACGGATAACTTCAACATCGTGCCATGAATCATACATACTTGGGCGAACAAGAACGTTCATTCCAACATCAGTTCCAGCATAAAGATTTCCGGCATTCTGTTTAGTTGCATGAACACGACCTAAAATTACGCTTCCTTCTGCAACACAGTAACGGCCAGGTTCAGATTTGAACAAAGGAGCACTGCCATATTTAGAAACAAAATCATCCAATAAAGGTTCAAGTCTTTTCTTAAAATCTTCCATTGGATAAGGAGCTTCATCATCAAGTTTGTGATATGGAATACCGTAGCCACCGCCAAAATCGATGAACTTAAGATTTTTAAACTGCATTGCAATTCTTAAGAAGTTTGTAACTGCATCAAGATAAGGCTGTGGATCCATAAATCCTGAACCAATATGCTGATTAATTCCCGCAATTGTAATGTGATATTTTGAAGTAATTTCAAAAATCTGTGAAATATCTTCTTCGGCAATTCCGAATTTTGTTTTCTTTCCACCAGTAACAACTTTTTCATTGTGACCAGCACCAACACCAGGATTTATACGAACCGCACAAAGACGTTTTTCATCAGCAAGTTCCAAATCGCAGCAGCACTGACCAAAAAGTTCAAGCTGAGCAAGACTGTCCAAACTTGTAATCACGCCTTTTTTAAGTGCATAAATAATTTCTTCTTCTGAAACATTGTTTGGAATAAAGAAAATGCGTTCTTTTGGAAAACCAGCTTTAAAAAGCATTTCGATTTCGCCAACGCTCATTGCATCACAGTTAATTCCTTCTTCCAATGCGATTTTTAAGATGTGGATATTTGTATTTGCCTTAACAGAATAATTTGCTGTGTATGGATACTTTGTGATTACCTGACTTACGTTGTGCATTCTGTCACGCAAAATCTTTTCATTGTAAACATAAAGTGGAGTTCCATATTCACTAGCAATCTGTTCAGGATTATTTCCTTCAAAAAAGTTTACGTTTTCAATAAATGAATTCATTTTTACTCCTATAACAAATGTGCACGAATTTCTTCACCAGAAAGTGGACTCAAATATGCTGGTGCTACGTCGAATACTGTTTTACAACCTGTCTGACCTTCTTTGTTCATGCGGAAAATTGCACGGGCAAAAGCAACAATTACACTTGAAGTAAATGCTGGATTTGAATCAAGTTTTAAGCTGTATTCAATTACGTTGTTAAATTCTTTATCCCAGCCAGTTTTACCAGTTCTGAAAACAAAACCACCATGTGGAATACCTGAATGGTCGCGTTTCAATTCTTCTTCGCTGATAAAATGAACAGTTGTATCATAATCTGCAAAGTAGTTTGGCATTTCTTTAATTTCTTTTTCAATGCGTGCTTTATCTGCACCTTCTTCTGCAACTACAAAACATTCACGAGTATGTTTCTGGCGAGTTGTCAAAGTTGGATTTTCACCGTTACGAACAGCTTTTAATGCAGCTTCAACAGGGATTGTATACTGCTTACCATCTTTTACACCTTCAATACGGCGGATTGCATCACTATGTCCCTGACTTACGCCTTTACCCCAGAAAGTATAATCCTGACCATCTGGAAGAACACAGTTTCCGTACAAACGAAGAAGACTAAACATACCTGGATCCCAACCACAGCTGATTAAAGCAATATGACCGTTATCTTTTGCAGCTTTATCTACATTTGCAAAATGTTCTGGAATACGTGCATGTGTATCAAAACTGTCGATTACGTTGAAATATTTTGCATATTCTGGTGTCTGTTTTGGAAGATCTGTTGCACTTCCTCCACAGATAACAAGAACATCAACTTCATCCTTGTGTTTTTCTACATCACTTACGTTATAAACTGGAACACCAGCTGTAAGTAATTTTACAGAAGATGGATCACGACGTGTAAAAACGCATGTTAATTCCATGTCTGGACTGTTTTTTACAGCACATTCAACACCTTTACCAAGGTTACCATAACCTAAAATACCAATTTTCATATATATATCCTCCAAAAAAATAACCTATCTCTAAAAACAACTACCCAGACGGGTCCCAGCGACGAAAACTATTTTTCCAACAAAATAATTTTATTCTTCAATGCTTCTTTCATTACTGAAACCAGGTTTTTCTGGCCCGAATATAAGGCGGAATCATGGGTGGAACCTGTTAATTCGCCTGTAAGAACGTATGCTGAATCTGTGATAAAACGCAATTGCCCTTCTTCCGGTTTTGTTTCGTAAACTTTTGCACCTTTTAATTTGTAATTATCAGAAAGAATTACAACTTTTTTGCCAGCTGTAATTAATTCCTGTAATTCTGCATCAAACTCGCTTAAAATTACGGCAGGTGCCATAATATATAATCTTAATTCTGTAGCGAGCAGCATTTCACGGATTTTATTACGGATATTTGCAGCGCCCAAAATTGTTATATAACCTTCTTGTTGAACTAACTGTTGTGGAGCATTTTTTTCCAAATCTTTTGCTTTACGGCTAAGATCTGATAAAACATTTTCAGTAAATTTTTTAATGGCAACCGGTGTGTATTTTGTAGATTCACCTTCAATTAAATAAGCAGCACCTTTTTCTACCAACGCAGATAAAGCAGCATATACATTTGAACGGGAAATACCTGTTTCTTTTGAAACTTCATATCCTGTCATCTGTCCATGCAAAAGTAATGTAGAATACACTTGAGCTTCCTGGCGAGTGAGACCAAATGAAACTAAATTATCTAAAAATGAATTTTCCACTATTAGTAGTCCTAATTAGAACTACTATAGAATAAAAAAATTATATTGTCAACAAAAAACTCGTATTAAATTATTTTGTGATAAAACAATCTTCAGAACCTATTTTTAACCATTTATCTGCAAAACTAAATTTATATTGTTTATATATCTCACTTTCATTTAGCGGTAACATAATATTTACAGGTTCATTATAAATGATTGTAACAGAATTTCCTTTATCCATATAAGGAGTATTAGGATGATCCATAATGTATCCACCAAAAATAACATTTTCTTTTAGAACTTTTAAAACAATTTTATTATTAGAAATTGACCATGTTCCTTCTATATTTGTAATTCTATTGATTGTTTGAGAAGGTGTATAAATAAAAGTTTTATCATTTTTCAATTTTAATAAAGCTCCTCTTTGATCGGCCCCACCCATAAAAACTTCCCAAGTTACAGTTTGATTTTCAAATGAATAACTGACTGTTGAATCACTTTCAAAAAGTTTGATTTTATTAATGGCATAATTTTCTGAATCTGTAAAATTTACATTTTTATTTTTTGGTTTATACCATGAAAATTGTTTATAATAAGATGTTAATTCTACATCATTAAAAACATAACCTTTTTTTGCGTAATACATATTTCTTAAAAGTTTTAATTCTGTGTTAGATAAAGCACCAAGACATAAATCATTTAAACTAAGATTTTCCAATTCTTCTATAAGACCATTTCTTATAATAGTTTTGTATTGTAATAAATCTATATTTCTTTTTGATTGTTTATTAAAATTATTTGGATTATAAGTTAAAGGATAATCTATACCTATTTCTTTAGAATATTTATTAATATCCTGTGCAAAAATAAAACCAGTGATTATAAAAGTCAGTAAACAAAAAATTATTTTTTTCATATATCTTTATACTCCGAAAAAATTAATACAAAAAAAAGCTTTTAAAAATCAAATATATGATTAATAAAAGCTTTATCTATCCTATGATTTATACTGCAACTGAAAATTCATAATCACAAATACGCTGCGAAGCAGCCGTGTTAAATCTATGATTTGTCCTGCAATTGTGCCTCGCACAATTGTCAGCACGAAATTAGTTTGACACGCAGCGAAGCTATCGTGTTCATAACGATTTTATACTGCTCCCGGCAAGCCGGGGTAAGTATAAAATCTAGTTTGCCTTAATACTATTTTTTACAATAACATCATGAGCACCACCTTCTCTTAAAGAAGCCGGACTAACCAATGTTATTTTTGCATCTCTTTGTAAATCTGGAATAGTTGTTACACCGCAGTTACACATAGCATGAATAACCTTGCTAATAGTAAGTGTAACATTATCATGAAGTGAACCTGCATAAGGTACATAAGAATCAACACCTTCTTCAAAAGCCATGCCCTTCTTACCACCAAGGTCATATCTCTGCCAGTTTCTAGCACGATTTGAACCTTCACCCCAATATTCTTTTACATAAGAACCATTTACAATCAATTTATTTGTTGGTGATTCATCAAATCTTGCAAAATAACGGCCAAGCATTACGAAATCAGCACCCATAGCCAAAGCTAAAGTAACATGATGATCATGAACTATACCACCATCTGAACAAATAGGAATATAAATACCTGTTTTTTCATAATAAGCATCTCTTGCTTTAGCTACTTCAATTGTTGCAGTTGCCTGACCTCTACCAATACCCTTCTGTTCACGAGTAATACAAATTGAACCACCGCCAATACCAATTTTTACAAAATCAGCACCAGCTTCTGCCAGGAAATTAAATCCTTCTGCATCTACAACGTTTCCAGCACCTACTTTTGCATTAGGCCATTTTTCGTGAATATCATGTAAAGCTCTTTTCTGCCATTCTGTAAATCCTTCAGAAGAATCCAAAGTCATTACATCAACTCCAGCTTCTAATAAAGCAGGAACACGTTCCATATAATCACGAGTATTAATTCCAGCACCTACAATATAGCGTTTTTTATTATCTAAAAGTTCAAGAGGATTTTCATGATGACTAGCTGCATCCTTTCTAAAAATCAAACTTAAAAGTTTACCATTTTTATCTACAACTGGAAGCTGATTTACTTTTTTCTGCCAGATGATTTCATTAGCTTTATCAAGAGTAATTCCTTCTTCAGCCATAACAAGTGAACTTAAAGGTGTCATGTAATCTTTAACTTTTGCATCTTCCGGACAATGAGAAATTCTAAAATCTCTATCTGTAATAATACCAAGAAGTTTACCGTTTGCAGTTCCATCTTCTGTTACAGCAACTGTTGAATGACCAGTTTTTTCAATAGCCTGTACTAATTCAACTAAAGTCTGGTCTGGCTTAATATTTGTATCAGAAGTTACAAATCCTGCTTTATAAGCTTTTACTCTGGCAACCATTGCTGCCTGATTTTCTATAGTTTGAGATCCATAAATAAATGAGATTCCACCTTCTTTTGCAAGTGCAACGGCAAGTTTATCATCTGAAACAGCCTGCATTACTGCTGAAGTCATTGGAATATTCATAACAAGTGGACATTTTTCACCAGCTTTTTTATTATAACGAACAACTGGTGTCTGTAAATTAACGTTAGCGGGAATACAATCAGGACCTGTATATCCAGGAATCAAAAGGTATTCATCAAATGTGTGGGATGGTTCTTCGAAAAAGTAAGCCATAATGGTTTTTCTCCTTAAAAAAGGTTTCGGCTATTAAAAAATGCTTTAGACCTTTTTTTTTTAACCCACAAGTTAATGCAGGAAAAAAAAACTATTATTAAGCTTGCGACGCAAACTGAATATTTGCAACTAAGTTATTAAAAGATTATACAAGTAAGTATTATTAATTTCAAGTAGTAATCTAAAAAAATAACAACAAAACTAGCGTATAAACATACAGTCTCCATATGAAAAGAATCTGTATTTGTTTTCTACGGCTTTTGTATAGGCGTTCAAAATATTTTCTCGTCCGGCAAAGGCACTTACCAACATAATTAATGTACTTTCCGGTGTATGAAAATTTGTAAACATTTTATCTACAACTTTAAAATTAAATCCAGGGTACATAAAAATACTTGTGCTAGAAGTTCCGGCATGAACCCATTCATCATTATCACCAGTTTTACCACCTGCAAGTTCTATTTTTTGAGCTGCACTTTCCAAAGTTCTAACTGAAGTTGTACCTACTGCTAAAATTGGTCTGCCTTCTTTTTTTGCTTTATTAATTTTTGCTGCAGTTTCAACTGGAATTGAATACCATTCTTCGTGCATTTTATGATTTTCTATATCATCTTCGCGCACTGGTAAAAATGTTCCAAGTCCAACATGAAGAGTAACAAAGCATCGTTCAATTCCCATTTTATCAAGACGATTAAGCATATCTTCTGTAAAATGAAGACCTGCTGTTGGACATGCTGCACTACCCGTCTGATCTGCATAAACATTCTGGTAACGTTCACTATCTGTATCATCATCTTCGCGACGAATATATGGAGGAAGAGGAATATGTCCGTTTCGTTCAAACCAATCTTCGTCAATTGCAAAATCAAACTTCATTGCACGAAATTCTGTTCCTTCATTTCCAGGCCATTCTATGATTGTACCGATTGTTCCATCAGGAAATTTATAATGCATGCCTGGTTTCTGTTTTTTTGCATTTTTTACCATCGTATTCCAAACAGTACATTCTTTATCAATTGTATTTAAAAACATGAATTCCTGTTCACGTCCAGTTGTTTCTTTAATTCCATAAACACGGGCACGACGTACACGACTATTATTAAAAACCATTAATGTATCTGGAGTAATAAGAGTTGGTAAATCATCCATCATGTGATGTTCAACTTCTCCAGTTGTACGATTTAAAAGCATTAATTTATCTTGTCCGCGAATTCCACTTGGATGCTGAGCAATTAATTCCTGTGGAAGTTCAAAATTAAAATCTGAAGTTTTCATAAAAGTAATATAGCATTTTTTTAATTTTATTGAAACAGTATATAAAAAATGTTATATTATTTTTATCTTACAGACAGTTCGAGGTCCTTCCTGTCTTTAAACAAAACCAGGTAAAAGTTATGAATGAATTATTACTTATTATTTCTTTATTAATCTCTTTTAGTTCAACAATTCTTTTTCTGAAATTTTTTGGAAAATCCGGGTTATTTGCATGGATTGGTATTTGTGCTGTTTTTGCAAATATCGAAGTTACTATTTTAGTAAATGCTTTTGGCATGGAACAGACTTTAGGAAACACGCTTTTTGCATCAAGTTTTTTAGCAACCGATATTTTAAGTGAACTTTATGGGAAAAAAGATGCAGACAAAGGGGTTTACGTCGGGATTTTTACAACTGTTTTATTCATCATCCTTTCTTTAATGTGGACACATTACATACCTTCCTCTAACGACTGGGCAATGCAAAATATAAAAGGATTATTTTCTAATACACCACGCATTTTAATTGCAAGTTTACTTGGTTATGCAATAAGTGAAATTTTAGATGTATGGCTTTATCACAAATGGTGGAGTTTAACCAGCAAAAAATCAGGTGAAAAATCAAAATTTCTCTGGGTAAGAAACAACTTTTCAACATTAATTTCTCAGGCAGTAAATATCTTTATCTTTAATTTTGGAGCTTTTGCAGGTATTTACAAATTAGATGAATTAATAAAAATCACTTTATCATGTTATGTGATTTTTATTATAACAAGTCTTTTAGACACACCTTTTATATATCTTGCAAGAAAGATAGAAATTAAAGAAAAGATTAAAAGCTGATTTTAGAACAACCTTTGCTGCAAATCTGAATTATCTTTTATACCGCCAACATTTTTTATGCCAAGATGTTCGTATGCTTTTGGTGTTACAATTCGTCCTTTTGGAGTTCGCTGCAGCAATCCACATTGAATTAAATATGGTTCGTAATAATCTTCAAGTGTATCAATACTTTCGCCAATGCTTATTGCTAAAGTTTCTGCCCCTACAGGACCTCCACCAAAATTTTCAATAATTGATTTTAATATTTCTCTGTCATATTTTTCCAGGCCAATTTCATCAATTCCAAGACGCCTTAACCCCTGTTCAACAATCTGTTTTGTAATTACATTCTGTCCTTCTACCTGTGCAAAATCTCTCATTCTTCTTAAAACTCTATTTGCAACACGAGGAGTTCCACGACAGCATTGTGCCAAAAGAAGAGCTGCATCATCATTGATTTGAATTTCTAAAATAGAAGCACTTCTATGAATTATAGAAGCAAGTTCATCTTGAGTATAAAATTCAAATCTTGGAATAAAACCAAAACGGCTTCTTAATGGTGATGATACTGAACCTGCTTTTGTAGTCGCTCCGACTAATGTAAATGGCGGAATTGGAATTCGCACCGTTCGAGCAGCTGCCCCCTGTCCGATTATCCAGTCAAGTTCAAAATCTTCCATTGCAATATAAAGCATTTCTTCAATGGCTGGTTTTAAACGATGAATTTCATCTATAAAAAAAACAGTTCGTTCTGTAATTGTACTTAAAATACCAGCTAAATCTTTAGGTTTATCTAAAGCTGGAGCAGATGTTACCTTAAAATCTACACCAAGTTCGTGGGCTGTAATTTGAGCCAAAGTTGTTTTTCCAAGTCCTGGTGGTCCAATCAACAAAAGATGATCTAAAGGTTCCTGACGCTGTTTTGCAGCCTGTATAAAAGTAAAAAGATTCTGCTTTATACTTTCCTGACCAAGAAAATCTTTTAATGCCTGAGGTCGTAATATATTATTCTGTTCATCAAATGAATCTTTTAAATCTATTAATTCAATTAAAGATAAAGACTCATTAAAAAAAATCATTGAAAAACTGGATGATTTATTAG
>CALAUH010000282.1 GCA_937892225.1 uncultured Treponema sp. | reverse complement strand
GAACCTTGTTATATTTTATTAATGCTTCTTTCTATAACTGTAAATTATTATTGTGCATTATTATTTGAAAAAACTGAAAAATCAAAAATGATTTTAGTTATTTCAGTTATTTTTAATCTGATATTTTTAATCTTTTTTAAGTATGTTCCATTTTTTATTCAGAATATTAATTTACTTTTTGGTATTAATTTAAAAGTTCCTTCATTTACACTTCCAATTGGTATAAGTTTTTATACTTTCCAGGCATTGTCTTATGTTATCGATGTTTATAGAAAAAAAGTTCCTGCTCAGAAAAAATATGTAAATCTTGCATTATATATCTGTTTATTTCCACAGTTAATTGCCGGTCCAATAGTAAGATATATTGATATTGAAAAAGAAATTAATTATAGAAAAGAAACTTTTGATAATTTTATTTCCGGATTAAAGAAATTTATGGTAGGGCTGGGAGCAAAAGTAATTCTGGCAAATAATCTGGCTTTATTTGTAGATAATATTTTGAATCAGGAATTAAAAGAATTTGCAAATATACCTTCATTAATTATCTGGCTTACAGCAATATCATATGCTCTTCAGATTTATTTTGATTTTTCAGGATACAGTTTAATGGCAATTGGTCTTGGTAAAATGTTTGGTTTTAATTTCCCGGAAAATTTTAATCATCCTTATTGTGCTGTTTCAATCACTGATTTCTGGAGACGATGGCATATTACACTTTCAACCTGGTTTAGAGATTATGTTTATATCCCTCTTGGTGGTAATAGGGTAAAGCCTTTGCGCCATATATTTAATATTTTAGTTACATGGATGCTTACTGGATTCTGGCATGGTGCAAACTGGAATTTCTTTTTATGGGGACTTTATTACGGAATTTTATTAATCATAGAAAAATACTGCATTTCAAAAATTAAATTTCCTAAGTTTTTTGAAAATACAGTTTTAAGAATTATAGCTTTATTTTGTATTTTATTCGGCTGGTTGATTTTTAGAATAGAAAATATTGCTCAGTTTAATGAAATATTAAAATGTATGTTTAAAGGTATTTCTTCCGGAAATTTATTTATGCAGTATATTTGTGAACATGCAGATGTTTGCAGTAAATTAATTTTCTTAGTACCTGGAATTATCTGTAGTTTGCCTGTTTATAAAATCATTTTTAAAAATGCTGAAACTTCAAAAGTTGTATTTACTTTAGAGACGTTTTTTGCTTTTTTAGTATTCATAATATCAGTTTGTATGCTGGTTGCTTCTACATACAATCCGTTTATTTATTTTAGATTCTAGGATTCAAGATAAATTAATTTTCCCTGAAAATCTCCCCAGTCACGTCCAATTGGAATTCCTGCATTTTTGATTGTACTTCCAGAAAGGGTGAATGGTTTATATTTTGCATCATTGTTATCTTCATCCGGGAATGAAATTTTATATTCAGCTGATTCGTTTAATCCTGCAATTTTTATCATCCTTGTTTTGTAATTTGGATGATTCATAACCTGAACAAAAGTAACAAGTGCAGATTTTTTATCTTTTGAAAGAGACATCCAGCAGTCGTATTCATTGTTTTCACGGTAACTTGCAATCCGGTAATAATCACCGTTTCTAACAAGGTCGCTGTATTTTTTATAAAGTGCAATCTGGT
>CALAUH010000281.1 GCA_937892225.1 uncultured Treponema sp. | reverse complement strand
AACGATGAAGAAATAAAATCTTTTGAAAACTAGAGGAATAATATGAAAGGAAACAAAATCATGGGAATAATATGGATTCTGATTGCGGCCTTTTTTATATGGCTTTTAATTACAAAATTATCTGATAAAACAAATAAATCGATTTTTAATCTTTCAATAAATACATCAGTTTTTAATAACTGTAAATTATTAGAAACTAAAACTTTAAATAAAGATGATTTTAATCAAATTAATATCAATTTAATATCTGAAAATTTAGAGTTTCAAAAATCAATTGATGATAAAGTTTATGTTGAATTATATTGTACTGAAGAAACAAAACCTGAAGTAAAAGTTGAAAATAATTCTTTATCAGTCAATGCAATACAAAAAAAAGTTGTTACATTTTCTAATAGAAAAGTTGTAATAAAATTACCTGAAAGTACAAATATTCAGAATACAAACATTGTCATGAAAAGCGGAAACATTCATTTTGATAATTATAAAACAGACAAACTTAATATACAAAATATAAGTGGTTCCATTCATATAAATAATTTAATTTGTGATTCTGAAAATTTTAATTGCAAAAGTGGTTCTATACATATAAACAATTTAATTTGTGATACAGGAATCTTAGAATGTATAAGCGGTTCAATACATATAAATAATTCTACTGTTAGCAAAATTGAAATTTCAAGTAAAAGCGGTTCCATTCATATAGAAGGTAATTATGATAAAGTAGATTTATCAACAATCTCTGGAAGTATTAACGGAAACTTTAATAAAGTCATTTCACAGGACAGTAATTTTAATACAACAAGCGGTTCAATTCATATAAGATTTCCAAATGATGCAAATTTCAAATCTGTTTACAGTGTAGGAAGCGGATCATATAGAAATTCAATGACAGGAACTTATGGTAAAAATGGTAATGAACAGGTAAATAACAATGGTCCTGAAATTAATTTTCATGCCACAAGTGGTTCTATAACCATAAATTAATTTACATAATGTAAATGCGTAATAGCACCAGCGAGTGCATCGGCTGCATGATCAGGTTTTGGTTCAACCTCAAGACCAAGCAAAAGTTTTACATATTGTTCAACTAAAACCTTATCTGCAGTTGTTGTTCCTGTAACAGCTTTTTTTATTTGATTCGGCTGATATTCCCCTAATTTAATTCCATGCTGAAATAAACACAATGTTACTACCCCTCTTGCTTCCGAAACAGACATAGCAGAAGTAACATTTTTAGCAAAATAAAGTGTTTCCATTCCCGCTTCATCAGGCTTAAATTCATCTATAATTGCACAAAGATTCGTATAAATTTTCATCAACCTTTGTCCATGAGGTTCATCAGCATTAGTAGTTATACAACCATAACTAACCATTCTATATCTTCCGTTTATATAATCAACAACACCAAAGCCTGTATTTGCAAGACCGGGATCTATACCTAAAACTCTACGAACTTTTGTTTTTTTATCATCATTATTTATTTTTTCAGTTCCCGGTAAAGAATTGAATTGTTTATTTTCGTTAGTCATATATTCATTATACAAATCTTATTCATTCATTTCCACATAAAAAAAAGTATGATATAATTTTTATTATGAAATATATTAAATCTTTAATACCAGTAATTTTATTTTTAACCTTATCTTCAAATATTTATTCTTTGGAAATACCAAAAAAAGAACTCAGAATTTTTGCCGCATCCACAAATGACAAATTTTCTTATGGTATTTCGCAAAATAAAGATGACCAATTAACAGCTACAAACGAAATACATATTATTTTTCCATATCTTTCTTTTGATATAAACTTAAATTCAATCACAAACAGAGGATTTAAAACCGAACTTTCTGATTTCTCTACTTTTACAAGCGGTCGATATGATGAATTAATAACAAAAATTGGTACAACAATAAATCTATTTAATAATTCTTTATTCAGTTTAGATTTTATTCCGGAAACAGGATTCTGCCTCTTGGGAAATTATGGAATGGAATTTGAACAAAATTTAAATCATAAATCAAGCGGAATTAATGCAGTAAATCTAAAATACGAAACTTTTGAAAAACCATTTGCACCGCTTTTAAATTCAAAAATTATTTTTTCTTATAAACCGGTTTCATTTTTTCAAAATCAATTAAGTTTTTCTTCAAATAATATTTTCTTTTATTCAACTGATCAAAATATAATTTTTAATACAATTTTTGGAAATAAAACATTATTTAATATTTTTGCAGGATATACCTGGAATCAGAATTTATGTTCTTCACCTACTCTTAAATCTTACAAAAATGTTACAGATGGATTTAATTTTGGATTTAATCTTGACACCGGTCTTGTAAAATTAGATTACATTAATTATTCAAAAACCAGATATGGACTTGGTGTAATAAATTTAGATTTTATGAACTTTAAAAATCACAACTGGGAAAAAACTGATATAAATTTATTTACAGGTTTAAGTTTCTGCATTAACACAGAATTTTTAGAAACACAAATTGAATCCAATCCTTTTTACAATTTTTCTTTATATTATAACAATAAATATGTTTCAGGTTTTAAAGCAAATAAAATTAATCCATCAGATTACAGATATGAACGTGACTATGTAATAAATACAATTGGTTTAAAATACGAACAGCCATTATCGTTCATAAAAAAATGGATAACTCCATATATTGAATTAGGAACAGGAATTGCATCTTTTGGAATTCAACAACTTGCAAATCATATTCCTGAATCAACTTATGATTATTATAAATATGATACAAAAGTTTTCTGGGAATTAGAAGCAAATATCGGTTTGGATATTGTACCACAAGGAAAACTTAATTTTGGAAATTCTTCTTATAGTTTTACAATTTTTGCAGGTACAATTTTTATTCCAGATTATATAAATGCAACAAAACAAATAAAATTAGATACATATCGTACAGAAGATTGGTCTCTAAAACCATTTGAATTTAAATACGGATTTGCCGTTCACTTTGGTCTGGATTTTTAAAATTACTTATTATAAATTAAGACAAAAAAAAAGGAACTCATTTGAGTTCCTTTTTTTTATCGAATCATTAATTATTATTCTTCTGGTTCGAAATCATCTGGATATTCAGCTGTATGATATACGTTCTGAACATCATCATTATCTTCAAGACGATCAATAAGACGCTGAACTTTTGCAGCAGTTTCTTTATCTACAGGTGTATAAGCATCTGGAACCATTCCTACATCAGCAGAAAGTGTTTCATAACCTTTATCCTGTAAAGCTTCAGCAACAGCAGTAAATGCATCTGGAGTAGTTGTTACAGTAATAATACCATCTTCATTAACGATATCATCTGCACCAGCTTCCAAAGCAACTTCCATTACTTCATCTTCTGATACTTTTTCAGCATCAAGTTCAATAGTACCTTTTCTCTGGAACATACGAGATACAGAACCAGATGTACCAAGATTTCCGCCGTTTTTAGCAAAAATATTTTTAACATCTGCAGCTGCACGGTTTTTGTTATCTGAAAGAACTTCAACCATTACTGCAACTCCACCTGGAGCATATCCTTCATATAAGTATTCTTCGTATGCTGCTCCACCATCTTCACCAGTACCTTTTTTGATAGCTCTTTCGATATTATCTTTAGGCATGTTAGCAGCACGAGCTTTAATAATTACTGTACGAAGACGAGGGTTAGAGTTAGGATCTCCACCACCCATACGTGCTGCGATAGAAATTTCCTTAATAAATTTTGTAAAAATTTTACCACGTTTTGCATCAGCTAAACCTTTAGCATGTTTAATAGTGGCCCATTTACTATGTCCTGACATTCGGAACTCCTTATATTTATTATTAAATTAATAACTAAAATTTATATATTAATTTACCATAATTAAAGATAATTATCAATAATCAAAAAATTACCAGAGTGAAAAACCTGTTGTTCTACCAAACTTAATTCCTGCTGTTACACCGAAAGAACTTATTTTTGAATTATTAGAACTTGTTATATCAATAAAATTCAAAATATCATATTTTCCACCAACAGAAATTGCAAAATTATCTGATACACAGAATGCAAAATCTAAACCAATAGGAAGCATAAATTTTATATCTGGCATTGATGAACCAAATTCACTTGTTGATTCAGATTTGAATAATCCTACAAGAACACCAGCACTTGGTTCAATAATAAATTTACCAAAATTAATTGGTAAGAAATATCTAGTACCAAAACATACTGAAGTTTTATAACCAGGATAATCATTACGAACATTAAGTTCAATTGCCATATTACTTACATTAATACCAGCATCAATAATAAATCCTTTTTTATAACTATTAAATACTGCTCCACCGCCTACATAAAATGCAAATGGGTCACCAAAAGAAATTGAACCTGAACCGTTTACATCACCTTTTGCGATGATATCATCAAAATCTGTAAGTCTCCATCTACCCTGTTCTACAATCCAGAATGAACTAATTTGATTTTTTTCTGAAATTGTAAATACAACTTTCTGACCATTACCAGATACTTCTGGAGCTTCTGCTTTATAATCAATTACATTATCGTTCTTTCTGAATTTTGTCCAAATATAATATGCAAGACCATATCTAACACCTTCGATTGGATCATTAGCAAAAGTAGCAATAATTGTTTCATATGCTGATCTTGTTGCCTTTGATAAAATCTTTGTGAATGCTGGTCCTTTTAAGTTAGAAACCATTTCATTTGAAATATATTTAGACATACTAGAGAATGTTTCTTCTTTATTAGCAATTGAATTATTAAACTGTTCAATTCTTTCAGTAATTGTTTTATTTACACCTTTTGATGTAATAATTTTTTCAATAGATGTTTTTACAGCTGCAGCAGGAATTGCATAATTTGTATTTTCACGATTAACAGCTTTCCAAGTATTAATACCTACAACTGCATAACCACCTTTTGCTTTTGAATCAGTAACTAATAAAGGTCCACCAGAGTTTCCACCATCAACCTGTGCTGAATGCTGAATTAATGTTGAAATAGATGGATCTACTAATTCCTTAAGACGAGCAACAGAGTTTGTAACGACACCGTTTCCTAACTGCCAAACTGGTTCACCGCCAAGACCTGGGAAACCTGCTGACCAAACCTGATCTGCATCATTAACTTTTGCAGTTCTAAAAGTCAAACCTGTTTTTTTAACACTTGAAGGTAATTCAATAACTGCAATATCAAGATCTTCGTCAACACCAAGAATCTTTAAGTCTTTATATTCAGACATTGAACCATCTTCATTTTCAAACTGAATATTTACAGTTTCTGCAGTTGTAACTACATGTCTATTTGTAATAATATAATTTCTACCATTTGAACCAGTATAAACAAAACCTGAGCCAAAAGTACCTTTTAAATATTTTTCTATACTATCAGCTAAAGATTTATATCCCTGGGAAGCCATTGTATTTTTATATTGTGTTAGAAATGCTTTGTTTGATTCAGAATAATTTGATCTAACAATACATACATAATCTCTCATTGAAGCAGCACTTGCAAATGAACAGAAAACCAACGAACTAAATAAACCCAATAAAATTTTCTTATAATTCTTCATAATAATTAAATAATACTATTGTGTAGAAAAATAATCAATCATTAAATTTTTATTTTTACATTTTGAACAAGTAATTATATAATATTAATAACTAAATTTTAGGAGTTTACTATGGCAAAACCTATAAAAATTACTTACATCAGAGATGGAAAAGAAACTGTCTCAGAAACTGAAAAAGGAACTCAAGTTTTTAGTTTTATGCCTACTTTTTCAATAAATGGAAATCAACTTGTAGCAGCAAAAATTAATAACGAATTATGTTCACTAGATACACCTCTTGAATTCGATTGTAAAGTTGAACCAATTTATAATAATACTAAAGAAGGAATGGCAGTTTACAGACGTTCTTTATGTTTACTTCTTGCAGCAGCTGCACATAGAATTAATCCAAAAACAAGACTTTTAGTAGGAAACAGTATCTGTTATGGTTACTACTACACACTCGAAGGCGAAAGCATTGATGCTGATTCTTTAAAAAAAGAAATGCAGAAAATAATCAATGCAGATTATAAAATCAAATCAGAATACATTTCATGGGAACAGGCAGTATCTTTATTTGAAAAATTAAATCTTCATGAAACAAGAAAACAACTTGATCATATGTGTAAATCAAAAATACACATCAATACAATAGATGATTTTTCAGATATGTATTTTGGACCGTTAGTTCTTTCTACAGGAGCATTACAGGTTTTTGATTTAATCAAATATCAAGACGGATTATTATTACGTTTCCCTAAGACTAAATCACCAAGTCTTCTTCCTCCATTTAAAGATGAATCAAAACTTTTCAGTATTTACAAACAATACAAAGAATGGGGAAAAAGATTAGATTGTACATCTGCCGCTTCTTTAAATGATATGATTGCAAACCGTAAAATCAATGATTTTATAGACATTGCAGAAGCACATCAGGAAAAACAAATTGCCGATATTGCAGCACAGATTGTAAAAAATAAAAAAGTTCGTGTTGTATTAATTGCAGGACCATCTTCTTCTGGAAAAACTACATCAGCTAAAAAATTAGGTCTTGAATTACAGGCAATCGGATATATTCCAAAATTAATCAGCCTTGACTGCTATTATGCTGGAAAAGACAAAACTCCTTTAGACGAAAATGGTCAACCTGATTTCGAATGTCTGGAAGCTTTGAATATAGATCTTTTAAACAAAAACTTAATGGATTTATTTGATGGAAAAGAAGTAAATATTCCAAGTTACGATTTCCATACAGGAACAAGTTATTTTGAAGAATCTAATAAAATGGTATTAAAAGAAAATGAGATTCTTATTCTGGAAGGTATTCACGGATTAAATCCTAACTTAACACCAAAAATTCCGAACGAATATAAATTCAAGATTTATCTTTCTGCATTAACTCAGTTAAATCTTGATGATCATAACCGTGTTTCAACAAGTGATAACAGACTTATTCGTCGTATTGTTCGTGATAATAATTTCCGCAGTAAAGCTGCAGAAGGAACTATTGCAATGTGGCCAAGTGTTCAAAAAGGTGAAGAATTACATATTTTCCCATACCACGATAATGCAGATGCTATTTTAAACACAGCACTTGATTATGAACTTTCTGTATTACGTGTATATGCTGCTCCACTTTTACGACGTGTAAAACCAACAATGCCAGAATATTCAGAAGCACAGCGTTTATTGAATTTTCTGGAAAACTTTGCAACCGTTGCACCAACAGAAGTTCCTCCACGTTCAATCATAAGAGAATTTATTGGTGGAAGTGCATTTAAATATTAGTTATTTGATTTATATCTTGTAACAGCTAAATCATCCATAAGTTCAGATTCTTTATAATCTTCAGCTGCCTTGAAAAGTTCTAATTGTTTTTCTTTTAGTTTTTCCAGGGCAGTTGTTTTTTTCATACATTCCCGCAAAATATTTCTTTTTTCTTCAGATACAATTTTTGCTTCAGTCAATTCATTCAATAACTGCTCTTTTTGAAAATCCAGAAGTTTTATATGCCTATCTTGTGATAAAATATCTTCTATATCTTTAGATGATTTCATGTAATTTTTTAATTGAACATATTCATTTGCAATAGATTCCAGTGCTGTATTTATTTGATTTTCTACAGCAAGAGCTTTTGCAAGTTCAGATTCAGCTGCTTCTTTTTCATAATTGCGAAAATCTAAAACATCTTGTAATTCAAATTTAAATTTTGCCATTAATTATCCTGAGAAGGAATTTCGACATATTCTTCCTGTGGGATTTCAATTCCTGTTAAAGCAGAAAGTTTATTCAAAGTATCTTCGATTGTACATAAATCAGATTCATCCTGCTTTAAAAATTCTTCTATTCCATCATGAAGATCTATTGCCTGATCAATTTCTGATGAATTTCCTTTCTGATAAATACCTGCTGTAATCATTGTTTCTTTTTCTGAATATATAGCCATTGCAGATCGGATTTTTCCACATGCTTTTTGTGTTTCTTTACCAGTTACTCGTTTAAATAAACGACTAATAGAAGCAAGAACATCAATGGCAGGAAAATGATATGCATTTGCAAGTCTTCTTGATAAAACAATATGACCGTCTAAAGTTCCTCTTACTTTATCAACAATAGGATCATTTAAATCATCACCATCTACTAAAACTGTATAAAAAGCTGTAATTGTACCTTTATCATTTGCACCGGCTCTTTCAAGCAATTTTGGAATCATATCAAAAACAGAAGGAGGATAACCTTTTTGTGCAGGAGGTTCTCCGTTTGCAAGACCAATTTCTCGCTGTGCCTGTGCAAATCGTGTTACAGAATCGACCATTAACATTACATCTTTTCCTTGGTCTCTAAAATATTCTGCAACAGCAGTACAAACATATGCAGCTCGTAAACGACAAATACTTGGCTGATCTCCAGTAGCAACAACAATTACAGATTTTTCTAATCCTTCTTCACCTAAATCACGATCGATAAAATCTAAAACTTCACGACCTCGTTCACCAATAAGACCAATTACATTTATATCTGCATTTGTATTTCTTGCAATCATTGATAATAAAGTTGATTTACCAACACCAGTTCCTGCAAAAATACCAATACGCTGTCCTTTACCGACAGTAAGCATTGAATCTATTGCTCTAACACCAGTTTGAATTCGCTTATTAATTTTATTTCTAGACATTGAATCTGGTGCTTCTTGAATTGCAGGATAATATTTTTCAGGTATGATTTCACCCTTATTATCAATTGCATGACCAGTGGCATCAATAACTCTACCTAAAAGTTCGGGACCAACTGGAACCTGTAAAACAGCGCCTGAAGCAACAACTTCACATCCAACTTCAATACCTTTTGTATCACCGAAAGCTGTTAATTTAACTTTAGTATTTTCAAGTCCGACTACTTCTGCTAATAAAGATGTACCATCACTTAATTTAATAGTACACATTTCTCCAATAACGGAACGAGGGCCTTCACTTTCTATTTCCAACCCTCTTACAGCAGTGACATTTCCTGTATACTTAATTGTTTCTGCATCTACAACAGTTTCTAAATATTTAGAAAAATTGAATTTACCGGTATAAGATCTTTTCATATTTTCTCCGGTTATTCGGAAACAAGATTATCTGAACGTTTAATATTTTTAACTGGAGCAACTTCAAGAATTTTATTCTCAAGTTCAGATAATTGACTTGAAATACGAGCATCTATAGCACCAAAGTCTGTTTCAACAACACAACCGCCTCTTTCAACTGTTGTATCTTCTAAAACTGTAATGCCTTTAATATTTTCAACATGTTTAATAAATTCATCTACATTTGCAGTTGTAAGTTTTACATCTTCAAGATTTACACGTAAAATTACATTGCCTCTTGTTTTAACTTTTTTTAAAGCTGCAAGAACATTTGCCATAACAACATTCTTTTGATTTTCTGACAAAATTTTAATTACTTTTCTTGCCATTAAGATTACAAGTTCAACAATCTGATTTTCTGTTTCAGCAAGGATTTCTTCTCTTCGCTGCATAACAGCTTCAATAATTCTATGAATTCTATTTACAAGACGTTCAACTTCATCTTTTCCTTTTTCATAACCTTCTGTATGACCTGCTTCATAACCTTCGTTATGTGCTTCTCTAATTAATTTGTCTTTTTCAGCATTTGCTTCTGCAATAATCTGTTCAGCTTCAGCTCTAGCCTTAGCAAGAATTTCTTCTGCTTCTTTTTCAGCATCATTTTTTAATACTTGTGCTGCATCAGTTTGTCTTTTTACTTCTTCAAAAGCAGTATCTTCAGCCTTTTTAATAATTTCATCAGCTCTAGATTGAGCTTCATTAATCAACTGCTGTTTTTCTACATCCCATTGATTTTTAAAATTCTCAGCTTCTCTACGTAAATCATCGGCAGTAGGACCAGTATATTCTTCTACTACTTCCTTTACATCTTCTACTGGAGGTGCAAAATCATGTACCAATGGTAAGAGAATTTTTGAACTTTCTATATTAGCTTCGCCTGGTCGAAAAACTGATTTTGCCATAACAAATATCCTTTTTTATAAATTCTATAACAAGCTTAAAAAATTGCTGACGCGATTTTTTTTAACGCTTTCCAATCTATCAACAGATTGCTCACGCAACCTTTACTTATTGGTTAAGCTAAAAAATTGCTGGCGCGATTTTTTTTAACGCTTTCCAATTTATCAACAGGTTGCTCACGCAACCTTTACTCATGTTACGAGTTCGTCTTCGCCGGAGCGGGCTACTACGATGTCTCCACTGTCTTCGAGACGACGAATTATTGATACAATTTTTTGCTGTGCTTCTTCGACGTCTTTTAAACGAACAGGTCCCATAAATTCCATATCTTCTTTTAACATGCTTGCTGCACGTTTAGACATGTTACCAAAGATTTTATCTTGTACTTCAGTATCGACAGATTTAAGCGCTTTTGCCAATTCCTGCTGGTCGACATCGCGAAGTACTTTCTGAATAGCACGGTTGTCGAGAAGAACGATATCTTCGAATACGAACATACGCTTTTTGATTTCTTCTGCCAAATCTGGATCGTCTTCTTCAAGAGATTCAATAATAGATTTTTCAGAAGAACGGTCAACAAGGTTCAAGATTTCAACGATAGCTTCAACACCACCGGCAGCTGTATAGTCTTCAGAAGACAATGTAGAAAGTTTCTTTTCCAATACACGTTCAACTTCACGAAGAACGTCTGGAGATGTACGGTCCATTGTAGCAAGACGTTTTGAAACTTCAGCCTGCATATCTTCAGGTAAGTTCTGTAAAATAACAGCAGCTTTTCCAGGTTCAAGATAAGCTAAAATCAAAGCGATTGTCTGAGGATATTCCTGCTGAATAAAGTTTAACAAGTGTGCAGGGTCTGTACGACGAATAAAGTCGAACGGACGAACCTGAAGACTTGAAGTAAGTCTGTTAATAATATCGATAGCTTTTTGTGAACCAAGAGATTTTTCCAAAAGTTCACGAGCGTAATCAATACCACCAGTAGTGATGAAGTTCTGAGCATTCATCAATTCCTGGAATTCTTCAAGAACAGCGTCTTTAAATTCAGGATTTACTTTTTCCTGACGTGCAATTTCAAATGTTAAAGTTTCAACTTCATCTTCACGAAGATGTTTCATGATTTCTGCAGAAACATCTGGACCAAGAGAAATAAGGAAGATAGCTGCCTTTTGACGTCCAGTCAAACTTTTATAATCTTTTGAATTCTTTTTACTTACAGTTGATGTAACAGCAGGTTTTAAACTATTTGTTTTTGGAACCGGCTTAGGACTAGTATTTTCTTCTTCAGCCATTCTATTCCTCCATTAACCATGTACGTATAAGCATAGCAACATCTTCTGGATGTTCTTTTGCCATTGTAATTGCATTTTCCTGAAGTTCCATACGTCTTGTTTCTTCGACAGACATTGTAACTTCCATACCATCTTCTTTTGCATCCCAAAGAGCTCTTTCTCGTGCTGCCTGCTGTTCTGCAAGAAGTCTTGCTTCCCTTTCTCTTCGTTTTCTTTCAATTTCTTTACTGATGATTCTAAAGAGAATAAATCCAATAAGAACAACTACAATACCTGCAAGAATTAAAATTATAACAAGTGTACGTTTTTCTTTTGCAAAGAACTGTAAATCTTCTGCATGCTGCTCTTCAGTTCGGTCATAAGCAATATTTGTAACATATACTTCATCACCACGAGATTGATTATAACCAATTGCACCTTTTATAAGTTTTGCAACATCTTCTAATTCAACTGGAGTTAAAGAAGTATATTCTCGTTTTCTCCATCCTTCGTCATCAAGAATATATTTTCCAGTTTCTTTATCACGAAGTAATTTCCATGTACCGTCAATATTTACAGATACAGTAACTCGGTCAATTTTAGGAGAAGTAATTTCCTGAGTTTTCTTTTCGTTTAATGCATTATTTTGTGTTAATCCAGTTTCTGTAGATCTTCCAACAACATTTGACATATCAGAATATACAGGAGGATTTTCACCTTCTACACCAGCAGGACCTTCTGGATTATAACCAGTTCCTTCCCAAGTTTTAGTAACTGTCTGCTGACTGATTGGTAAATAATCACGATATTCAGAATCATCATATGGAGTATCAGGATTATCTTTTTTGATTTCAATAGCTGAATATTCTTTAGATTCACTTTGACGTTTAGACATATCCATATCTATTGATACAAGAATATCTCTACATCTGTCTTCTGTATAAAATCCCTGAAAAGCTTTTAAGATTTTTGCACGAACTTCTGTTTCTCTTTTCAAGATAAGTTTCTGCTGTTTTGCAACAACATCTACAGCATCAGATTCTGCCATTCCAGAAAAATCATTAACCTGATTACCATCTTCGTCAGTAATAATAAGATAATCTTCTTTAAGACCTTCGATTGCACCTAAAACAGCTCTCTGAAGTCCCTGAATACGTTTTTTATCAGTTAATAAAGTACTTCCCGGTCTTGTTCTTACAATAACAGAACATTTTACAGGATTCTGATCTTCTCTATATAATTTTGTATCAGGAATATCTAAAGTAACAGTTGCATCCTGTACGTCCTGATAACTTTCAATAAACTTTTCAAGTTCAAGTCTCTTCTTTTCTTTGTATTTAACATTTTGATCAGCATCAGTTGTAGACCAACTTCTATCAAAATAGTCTGACCATATATCAATATTTGTAGGAAGAAGATTTTCATCATTAAGTAAAATTACAGCCTGACGTTTAACATCTTTGTTATCTACATAAATAAAACCGTTATCATCAGTTGTAGCTTCAATACCAGCCTGATCCAAACGAGTTAATATCTGTGTACGTGTTGTAACGTCACTTACTTTATCATTGAATAACTTTACAGATGATGGTTTAGACGAAAGTCGCGCAGTCATTATGATAGCGACTATAACGATAAGAATAATACCAATTATTATGACTTTCTGAATAGGTTTCCACTTAGACCAAAGTTCTTTGATTTTAGCTCCAACCTTTTTAAGCCATTCGTTCATTAGTTCCCCTCCCTTTGAACGAATTTATAGAAATTTATACTAAATTCAATTAATTATAGCATAGGAGAAGAAATTTGACAACTAAATATTAAGAAATTAAAAAATGAATTATCTTGTAGTAGTGATTTCATTCCAGTCTGTAACAAGACGATCAATAACATTCTGAGCAAGATTTAAACTCATACGAGCTTTAGACATTGCAATTGTTACATCATGAATATCTACATCATCAGGATTTGTAATTACTTTTTCCTGTAAATCAGAAACAGCCATCTGCTGGTCGTTCATACCATTCATTGCATCCATTAAAAAATCTTTAAATGATTTTGTTCCTTCTTTTTCTGTAGTATGAAGAAGAGTTGTATTATCTTTTGATTCATTTAATGAAGTGATTTTTCCAAAACCAAAATGTTCGTTTTCTGTACGAACCATCTGTAAAGTTCCAAATTCTGGTATTAACATATTATTTCCTTCCACCCAAAATAAATATAATTAAAATATTAACAGTTTTTTTTAATCTGTCAACCTTTTAGAAAAAATTAACGGCCTATATCTAATGCAGCACTAAACATATCTTTAGCACCATCAATTACAGTTGCATTTGCTTCATATGCTCTTGAAGCAGAAATTAAATCTACCATTTCATTTACAATATTTACATTAGGATATTCAACGTAACCTTTATTTGGACCAGATTTTATTGCATCAGGATGGTCAGGATCATAAACCAGACGGCCTTCTGTTTCAGTATCTTTTACAATTTCCAAAACTTTTACACCTTTTCCAGGACCATTATCCATATCTGAAGGTACAAAAGGAGAACGCCACTGAGGATTAGAATCTGCTACAGGTGATAAAATTACTCTTGAACGTTTAAAAGCACCACCTTCCTGAGTACGAGTTGTAGAAGCATTAGCAATATTATTTGAAATAACATCACTTCTTAATCTTTCTGCAGACATTCCAGTTGTTGCAATATTTATACTAGTAAAAATACCCATATTTAAACTCCTTAATATCTCTTAAAAATTATTTTTTCATTGCTGTATTAACCTGATCAAACTCAAAACTTGTTAATTGAGTAAGAAGTCTATACTGCATCTGAATCTGTAAAATGTTATTTGCTTCAGTTTCAGCATCAACATTATTACCGTTAGCATCACAAGTAGAAGCCCAGTCTGTAACTCTTCTAGGTTCAACATCATGATAATCATAAGGAGTATTAATCTGAATATGACGAGGGTCAGTTGTTGTAAGATGAAAAGAATTTTTTGCAATTTCTTCCGATTCGAAAGCGCGTTTTAATTCGCTTTCAAAATTAACAACCTGTCTTTTATAATTAGGAACTTCTGAATTTGCAAGATTGTTTGAAGTAACCTGATATCTTAAACTTGTTACATCCATTTCGCGCTGTAACAAATCTACAGAACGTGTAAAACTATTCATTAATATTCTCCTCTAAAAATATTTATTTACATCTACTTACTTTGTCGGAAAATAAAAAAAATAGTTTAGTAAAAAAAAAGCTGTCTTATAAATAAGACAGCTTTTTGTACAAAAACTAATTAATCAAATTAGAATTTGAAAGATACCTGGATAGAAACATTGTGTACAAAAATATCATTTAATGTTTCCCAGATAGAGTAATAGCTACTTGTTGATAAGTTAGAATCGAAATTACCAGAAGAGAAAATTCCTGATAAAATCTGATAAGTAAAATCAATGTTGAAATCTTTTGCTGGAGTCCATGTTAATCCAGATGAGAATGAACATGCACCATCAGCTTCTGTCCATATAGATGTAGATGATTTGTTTGTATTAGTAACAGTTCCATTATCAGCATTACAAGTTTTTGATTTAGTTGTTGTTGATTCAAAAGAAGGAAGTGCGAAACCAACACCTGCATTGAAAGACAACTGTGGTTTAATATTTAATTTTACAGCTGCTTTTAATTCTGGATTTAATTCAAAAGTAGAAACTGCATCATAATCGTTATAAACTTTATTAGCTGAACCAACTTTTCTAGCTTTAAAACCATTTGAAGAACCAAAAGCCATTGGCAAATCTGCTCTTAATTTGAAAGTAAACATATCAGAAGCAGGTACTGTAAGTGTATAAGAAGGAGTAACAGTTAAGAGATTATCTTTTGCACCTTCTTGAATAGTAACAGTTTCAGTTCCACCGTTATAAGTTATAGTAGGTTTTTTTGCAAATGTTGAAATATCATATCTTAAATCTAAATCAATATTCTGAGTAAATGAAGCAGCTTTTTCAAAATCAGCAGCAGCAAGAATAGAAATTACAGATGTTCCATTATTTGTAATTGTATAATTAGTTGCAGCTTTATCTGCTTTTGTTGATCCTTTATTAGTTCCTAAATCTAAAATAACACCTGCAGAATAGAAAGTATCCCATCCTAAAAGGAATGCAGGAATACCAGCATCAAAACGAAGACCTACATTATATTTTTTTGTATATGGTCCATCTTTTATATTTGAACAAGTATCACCATCATAATTAAAACCAAATCTGAAAGAAAGTTTATTTATACCAACTAAAGCAGCAAAATTATACTGATGTGCATTTTTTGTTACTTGTTTTGTTGGATCAGAACCTTCATTGTTAGTTTTATCTGTTTGTGATGTTGGAATTAAAACACCATTAAAGTAAAAACCTGTGTAAATAGTTCCGAATGTATGAGCAACACCTAAATCGATATCACCATTTTCATAACCAACAAATGTGAATAAATTTGCAGGATTTACTGACTGCCATCCCTTAAGATCTACAGAGTTATCAACATCATTGTTGAATAATGACTTAGTAGATTCATTAAGCTTTGATGTAGCAAAGTAAGGCTCTTCTGCAAAACCAAAACCGATAATTGAACAAATAAGAAGACTAGTTAATACTAATTTTTTCATAGTTCCCTCAATTTTATTAATAGAATTTAATGCATTATACAATGCAATTATAACTTTTACTATTTTTGAGTTTTTTTGTCAATTAGATTTACAAAATATATCGCGATAAATCTTCACTCTGGAAAATATCTGTTAATTTTGCATCTACATAAGCACTGTCAATTTTGATTGTTTCACCGTTATGTTCATCTGCTTCAAAATTTATATCTGACAGAACTTTTTCCATAATTGTGTGTAATCTTCTTGCACCGATATTTTCTGCTTTTGAATTAACGTCTTCTGCTATAAAACTCATTCTGTCAATTGCATCTTCAGTAAAATCAAGTTTTACGCCTTCTGTTTCAAGTAAAGATGAATACTGCATAATTAAAGAATTTTTTGGTTCCTGTAAAATACGTTTAAAATCATCTTTATGTAAAGAATCTAATTCTACTCTTAACGGGAAACGTCCCTGTAATTCAGGAATTAAATCACTTGGAGCAGCAACACTAAAAGCCCCTGCTGCAATAAATAAAATATGTGTTGTATTTATTACGCCGTATTTTGTATTAACATTACTTCCTTCTACAATCGGAAGAATATCTCGCTGAACACCTTCGCGGCTTACATCCTGTCCATGGCTTTCTCCATGTACGGCAATTTTATCTATTTCATCAATAAAAATAAT
>CALAUH010000280.1 GCA_937892225.1 uncultured Treponema sp. | reverse complement strand
TAAAGCTTCTTCTTTTAATCCTTCTTCCTTAAAATAATCTGCAACTTCCATGAAAAATGCCGGTGAAGAATTATTTTCTTTTTTAAGCTCAAGATATTTTTCATACATTTTATTTTCAGGAGTCTTTTTTAATACAGTTAAATATTCTGCATTAGAACTCCATGCCTGTAAAATTACAGTAGCCTTTTGTTCAGGAGAATTTTTTGATTTATTAGGACTATTATCAGCAACTTTTCTACTTATTTCTGTTGAACGAACAGAATTAGGAGATTCATATGCCGTAGACGGTAGCATATCAATTTCTTCTGCATTAGCAGCCAATACTCGTTCTTCTTCAAATAATTCAATTGGTGATCCGTCTCGATTTTTATTTTTTTGAGTTTTCTTTTTAAATTCTTTTGGATCAGTATTCCACCATTTTCTATACTCTTCAAAATATCTATAAACTTCTTCAGGGATTTTTTCAATTCCTTCGTTTTTGACTAAATTATTATTTCTTGAAGTTAGTTGATTATATTCTTCTAATAATTCTTCTGGAGGAACAATACCATAACGAACATAATCAGATACATTATCCAAAATGATTAAAGAAGTATCCGGAGTTACTATTGTATATTTTTTTGCAATAGAAATGATTTTGTCTTTGTTCATATCATAACTTTTTGAAAGACTTGCGATTCGTTCACTTGCCCAAAGCTGACTTACATTTTCAGATAAAATACATTTGTCTGATTCATATGAAGTAATTTCAATTTCTTTTTCTAAAAGAGTCTTTTCATTTTTATAACCAAAAGCAAATTTTATTTTTCCACTTTTCTTTTTAAGAATACCGCTTATACAAAAAGAATCATCAACAAAAGAAAAATAATTTGAATCAGGATTAATCTGTTCAAAAATTGAATCATCATATTCTAATTTTAAAAGATTTAAGTTTTTATATATAAGCTGATTAAGTCCTTCGTTTACAGAAGTCGTATTTAAATCTACCGTCTGATAAGCCAATTCATTTAATGATAAAAAATCTGCTGTATTACTAGAATTAATTGCTATTGTTATATTTTTGAAAAAATTATTTTTAGATCCGTCAGATTGTTTTCCAAAATTATGAATACCATCAGAAACTAAAAGAATCTGTTCGCTCTTTTCTTTAGAAAAATCCAGATTAAGATTAGTTCCGCCATCAAAAGTCTGATTACTTAAAAATTTAATTGTTTCAGTAACTGAATTAAAGGATTTTTTTTCTCGAATTTGATTACTAAAAGTTATAACATTAATTTTAGAAGTTTTTGCAGTTGTAAGATAATCTTTAATTAAAGAAAGTTCTGCATCAATATTTCTATTTTCTGCAGAAGAAGAAATATCATAATAAATACTTACAGATGATGGCAATGTCTTTTTGATTTTACCGTTATCTTTTAAATATGTAGATAAATCTGGATAATAATA
Source organism: uncultured Treponema sp. (assembly GCA_937892225.1). Taxonomy (GTDB): domain Bacteria; phylum Spirochaetota; class Spirochaetia; order Treponematales; family Treponemataceae; genus Treponema_D. The sequence continues at coordinate 3,753 of CALAUH010000280.1, read as the reverse complement.
AAAGAATGTATCTTTACCAATAGTCTGTGTAAATACAATGTCTTTTTTTACCAAAGAATCTGTTGCAGAAAGTTTTTTATCAAAAGTGATTTGAATCTGTCTAAAACCGTTTGCAGGAATTGGATAAACTCGTGTTTTAAAAGAGTTTCCGACAGTCATTTCCAAAAGACCAGGATCAATATTTTTTCGGACAACATCTTCAAAAACCTGGCGGCCTTTTTCTTTTTCAACGGCAACAGCCTTTCTGAATTTACCGTTAATATCTAAAGCAAATCCTGTTACAGATTCACCACTTTCTAAAGGAAATTCAAACTCCCCTTCTAAAATTTTATTGGATGAATTAGTAATAATAAGTTCAACTGTAGTTCTTTTTATATTACCGATTATTTCTGTTTTTTCAGAAGTTTGTGCAACTTTAATAATCTGATTATCTTTAGGGTCAGAAGTTGTACATTTTACAAAACGTCCTTTTGAAAAAATCGGCAACATTAAAAAAGATAAAAATACAGATAGAATAATTTTTTTCATTATTTTCCCTCATTAAATATATTTAAAAATTAAACAATATAATAAAACTAAAGTTACCAGGATTTATTTATTCATTTTCCAGATTTCTTTCTTTTTGAAGTTTAATCCAATTATACAAGCCGAAGATTGCAACAATAAGATAAATGATTTTTTTTGTTAAATAAACTGCATCAAATTTTTGTATATATTGAATAACTGCAATTACATCTGTAATTAACCATAAGATATACTGTTCGCTGTATCTGAATAATTCTAAAACAACAGCAACAATTCCTATTGAAAAAATAAAACTGTCAAAAATTGTACTGGCTGTAGGATTAATATATTTATTTAATAAAAAGTGCATTAATAAAGCAATAATAATAATTAATATGGAAAAAATTATATATGAAGAAACTGTAAGTCTTTTTGCCTTAGTTTTATGATTTTGAATTTTATCCCGATGTTTTGCCCAGTAAATCCAGCTGATTATATTCATTGGTGCATAAACGACACATTCCAATATTAAAGTGCCTGTAAAACCGTCATTTCTGTGATAAGCAAGAAAAATGATATAAACAAAAGTATTTACAACAGCAAATGCAAAATTACTTACCGATGCTTTTGCAGTTAAAAAAACACAGAAGATTCCACAAATTGCAGAAATAAAATTAATAATTGTAAGCCATCCTGGATTATAACTGTTTTTATCAGTAAAACCTGTATAAACAGAAATACATGCAATTGCAACCATAACTGCAGTCATTAACCATTCATACCATTTTAATTCTTTTATTGAATCACTAAAATTTTTAATACTATTCATTTTACACCAAAATTTATTTTGTATTAGCAAGCCATTTTAATGCCTGTTTTTTTGTCATAGTTCTGATTTTTGTTCCGGAGATTGGAACTACAATTCTTTCTGCATCAACAATAATATGTTGTGCCCACGGATAAGCTCGTTTAAAATATTCATCATAAGAAGGTTCTGATGAAAAGACATATTGAAATTTTCCGCCGACTGCTTTAATTACAAGAGGCGTTTCTTTATCCCAGTCTTCTTTTCCATTTTCATCTAAACATTCATTTGTATTTATAAAACGATATTCAACATTCGGGAATTTTTTTATAGATTCTTTTATCTGTTTTTCCCTAGCCTGAATCGTTAAAAAATCATCAATTTTAGTTCCATGTTCAAGTTCTTTATTCTCAGGACAGTCAAACATAATTACATAAACTTTATCACAAAGTTTTGCTGCAAATTCTACACAATACAAATGCCCTTTATGAAAAGGAAGGAATTTTCCACCAAAAAAACCAATGAGTTTATCTTGCAAAGTTTATCTCTCCAAACTCGTGTAAATTAAAACACTTCTTCAATTACAGTTGGAATATATTTTCCAGGATATTGTTTGATTTTATCATAATCAATTATTAATTTATTATCATTCCAGGTTAAATTAATTACTCTTTCTTCCCAGTTTAATTTTATTTCTTTAATTTTTTTACCTGTTTTAGCATCAAAAACTACAACTTCTGAAGTACCCCACATATCATTACCATAATTATATAATGCCATTTTAGATTTATCTTTATTATAAATAATACTGCAATAACGAGTTTGATATTCAGTATTTTCTGTACCTAAATAAAAAATATAATATCCGCCTTCATACCAATAATGTCTTAATGCAAATATGTTATCTTTTTTATTAATATAAGCAATTTCTGTTTCTGAATATGACATATTGTCTACAATATTATTTTCAAATTCTTTCTTTACCTTTGGAAGATTAACTTTAAGTTTATTGCCTTCTGTTATAAAAACTGAATTATTTTTAAATTGTTTTTGATCAATTGAATCCTGCCATTTAATCATTTCTGGAACTTTTGATGTTCTTCTTTCTGCATAATCAAATTCAAAATATTGAGAAAAAACATATCCATACACATCTAATGATGGAACATAACATCTAAGCCAATATCCTGTATAATTACCGATTTTTTCTTTTGTTAAAGATAAATCCGGGTTAACTAAAATTTGACTTCTTGTTGTAATTTTGCCTACTTTAGAAGAAGTCAAGTTTGGTTCCGCTCTTATGTTTATATCAGAATCAATAACATCATAATATGATGTAAAATCTTCTTTTGATTCATTTTCTTTTAAAGTCTGAGCAGATAATATTTGAACAAAAGAAATAATTAAAAATAATAAAAAAGCCTTTTTCATTTATGTTCTCCAAAATATTTTTATTTTACATTAATTATATTCGATAAAATAATTAATGTAAAATTAAAATATTTTAAGTTTATTCCTCAAATAGTTCTGTAAAACTTAAATTTTTATAAATTATAAAACAAGTATATTTGATTTGATAAGTTAAATCAGGCTTAACACCAGTAAACTTAAGATAAAATTTTGTTTCATCAAGAATAATCTTATCATCATCAATATATTTTTTTTGTGAATATTTTTTACCGCCAGTTTCGTCTTCAAGTATATAAAATTGATGTTCAAAATCTTCATATGGACTATTTAAAATAAAAATCTTAAAAATAAAATCAATTTCCAGTAGTTTACTGATTTTTGAATCAACTGCAAAAAAATACGCTAACTTGTCATTTTCTAAAAGTGATTCAAGAAAATCATTTGTTTCTATAATTATAGTTTCACCAGAAATCTTTTTATCTTTTACTATACACGAAATTTTTTGAATAAAATCATCTTTGTCTTTTGCATTATTTCTATAAATAAACACAAAAACTTCTTCACCATCAGAAAACTTTTCTGCATATGCCTCAAAATGTAATTTTACACCTTCTTCTGAATATTCAGCAGTATCTGTTTCCTGCCCGTTTTCATCAAGCCATTTTAGTTCCACATAATCCTGATTTAAATCTTCTTGAACTGAAAGATTAGCCCATTCTGGTAATGTAACTAAATTTTTATTACTTGCACATGAAACGAAAAAAATACATAAAATTAAAATTATAAAATGATTCTTTTTCATTTTTCAGCCTGTAAACTTCTATTAATTATTTCCCTCATAAAACTGCATTAATGAAATAAAATCTTTTTCATCTTTTCGCAAATTATTTTCATTAAAATTACGATTTGGCTTATACCATGAAAAATTTTTAAAATAATTATCTAAATCTTTGCTTTTAAAAATATAACCATTACGAGCAAAAATTAAATTTCTTAAAATTCGTAATATTTTTTTAGAAACAAGTGAATAATCC
>CALAUH010000279.1 GCA_937892225.1 uncultured Treponema sp. | reverse complement strand
GCGGATAAATCCATTCAAGCGGCTGCGATTTTTAGCACCATAGCAGTAACCCAAAACTGGCTGAACTCCGGCACCAATTCCAATACCAAGCATTGTTACAATCAATAAAACTTTGGCAGTAACACCGTAAGCGGCAACAAATAAGTCACCATAGCCGGCCATAAGACTGTTTGTAATCATGGAAGTAACGCTAACCAAAAGATTTGCAAGAGAAGCCGAAATACCAATTGAAACTACACCTTTCAAAATACCGTCTTTCATTGAAAAATCGCGCAGGCGGATACTAAGCTGAGTCTTTTTTCCAAGGAAGTGTGCAAAATAATACAAAGAAGCAACCACGTTTCCAATAACAGTTGCAACAGCAGCACCGGCAATTCCCCAGCCAAGTGCCAGAATGAAAATAGGATCAAGAATTACATTCAAAAGGTTACCAATCAGCTGTCCAGTCATAGCCTTCATCGCTTCACCTTCGGCACGAACAATATTTGAATGGCAGTTGGAAACCATAGAAAAAACGCCGCATCCAACAACAATTTTCAAATAAGTCGAAGTGTATTCCATTGTGTTTTCGCTGGCACCTAAAATTACACAAAACTTGTCGGCAAAAATCCACAAAACTGCCATTAAAATTACGCCAATACCAATGCTAGACCAAGTACAGAAAGAACAGGCCTTTTTAGCGCGGTCAGAATTTCCAGAACCAAGTGCTCGCGAAATTACAGAAGTTCCGCCAACACCAAACAAAGTTCCAAGCGACATAAAAATCATGAAAACCGGTGCACCAAGTGAAACAGCGGCAATCATATAATCATCATGAGTAAGACTGATGAAAAAAGTGTCGGCAAGGTTGTAAACCATAACCATAATCATTGCAATCATTGCAGGAAGTGCATTTTTAATTACAACTGATGGAATTGAACCAATTGCAAAATCCCCAGTAGAATTTGCTTTTTGAGAAGATGAATGTGACATATGTTCCTCTATTTGCTCAAAGAACGCGCATTTTCTGTAATCTGATTAAGAACTTTTTCAAAAATTGCAGAATCCTTGGCCGAAATGCCAGCCGAAGTCAGTTTATGCCAATCGTCCTGAAGCTTAATGATTTTTTCTTTGTAGGAAAAAGCCTTTGAAGTCAGAAAAATCCGTTTTGCGCGTTTATCAGCAGAATCACTTTTACGAATAACAAGCTGTTTTTCTTCCATGGCCTGAATTGTTCTTGCAACCGCAGCCTTATCCACCGAAAAAGCCTTTACTAAATCTTCCTGAGTAACTCCATCCTCCTGAAACAAAAATCCAAGATACATAGTTTCACTCGCCGAAATGTCTGTGCCTTCCAGAGCGTGATTAAGAAAAATGTTCAACTGTCTGAAAATAATTCCAAAATCCTGCGCAATATTTTTCATATGTTTTTCCTACAATGCGGGAAGTTTATACAATATTAGTTGATATGTCAACTAATCAATATGATTCTACACAATAACGTTTTTTGACTTATACAAAATCTGAATATATAATTAGGAACATGAGTACAAAACTTATAGACAGTCAGTATTTAAACGGTTCGCCATTAGTTTTATTAATTCTAGGCGTAATTCTTCTAATTTTTTCAATTATTTTGATTTGCGGCAAAGGCAGTTTTTTAATTGCCGGCTACAACACTGCTTCAAAAGAAGAAAAAGAGCGCTACGATGAAAAAAAATTGTGCCGCGTTATGGGCTTTGGTATGCTTATCATTTCACTTATGCTTGTTGCAATGTTTGCTTTTGTAAACGTCCTCCCAGAAGTTTTTGTTTGGATTTTTGGAGCTGCAGTTTTAATTGATGTTATTGTTATGATTATCCTTGTTACTAAGTGTTGCATTAAAAAATAAAAAAGTTGTGATATCTGTAGAAGTAGGTTAAAATTATAAACAATCGGATTGATTAAAAAAAATACACAAAAAAAGGAAGAAAAATGTTAGACAGCATTATTAACGCAATTAGTGGTGTTCTTTATCAGCCATGGTGCGTACCTCTTTTCTTAATCATTGGTGGTTTGGTTTTCACTATCGCAACAAAAGGTGTTCAGTTCAGACTTTTCGGTGAATCAATCAAAGTAGTTTCAGAAAAACCAAAGGGAGAAAATTCTGTTTCTTCATTCGGTGCTTTAATGGTTTCTACAGCAAGCCGTGTAGGGACTGGAAACATTGTCGGTGTTTCAACAGCAATTTGTTGTGGTGGACCTGGTGCAATTTTCTGGATGTGGATTATTGCTTTACTTGGCGGTGCATCAGCATTTGTTGAATCAACTCTTGCTCAGATTTATAAGCGCAAGAATAGTGATGGTTCTTCTTATGGTGGTCCTTCTTATTACATGGAAACAGCTCTTAAACAGCGCTGGCTCGGTATTATTTTTGCTGTAATCATTATTTTGACATATGCAGTTGGATATAATGCTTTGGCTTCTTACAACTTACAGTCAGCTTTCTCTGGATTCAGTTTCTATAATGCAAAAGCAACTCCAATCATTATTGGTGCAATTCTTGCTGTATTATTTGCACTTTGTGTACTTGGCGGTGCAAAACGTCTTACAAAAATAACTGGCTATTTAGTACCAATCATGGGTGTTCTTTATATCTTGGTTTCTTTAATCGTTATCGTTATGAAGATTACATCAATTCCTGCAATGTTCGCTATGATTTTCCGCGATGCATTCAACTTCAAGGCAATCTTTGGTGGATTTGGCGGTTCTTGTTTGATGTACGGTGTAAAACGCGGTCTTTATTCTAACGAAGCTGGTATGGGTTCAGCTCCAAATGCCGCTGCAACTGCAGATGTATCTCATCCTGCAAAACAGGGTCTTGTACAGATGCTTTCAGTATTTATTGATACATTATTGATTTGTACTGCAACTGCATTTATGTGTTTACTTTCTGGCGTTGCTCCAACTTCAGAAGCTGCAGGTGCTCCATTTGTACAGAGTGCTTTGAGCAGTATCTTCGGTGGATTCGGACCTGTATTTATTGCAGTTTCTATGGCTTTGTTTGCATTTACAACATTGATTGGAAACTACTATTACTGCGAAGGATGTCTCCGCTATATCATGAAAAAACAGCCAAGCAAAACCTTCATCACAATTTTCCGTATTGTTGCTGCAATTATAGTTTTGATTGGTGCTTGTGTTTCTATGGGACTTGCATGGGATACAGCAGACTTGTTACAGGCTCTTATGGTAATCATCAACATTCCTGTAATCTTGATTCTTATTAAACCAGCTGTTAAATGTCTCAACGACTATTGTAAACAGAAGAAAGCAGGAAAAAATCCTGAATTTAAAGCTTCAGATATTGGTATTAAAGAAGATTTAGATTTCTGGAAGTAATATTAAATAGAATATAAGAAAATTAATTTTTTATATTTTTTTTAATATTATAATTTTGAAACGGAAGTAAATAATAAGGCACATTTTTTTGTGAAAAGAATATTTGCGTAAAAAACTGTGCTTTTTTTATTTAAATAAAATGTGGTGGTTGAGTTTGTCGTACCCACCAGGAAAGGAGTTTTAAGTGAAAAGTATTTTGAAAAAGGTTGCAGGAGTTGCAGTTGCTGCAGCACTTGCATTTGGAATGGCTGGCTGTTCTACCTCAGGTTCATCACCTGAACCAGAAAAGGAAACAGTAGCAACACCAGCATTCAGCGTAGATTCAGGTACAGTTGACAGCGGAACAAGTGTTACAATCACCTGTGCAACAGAAGGAGCAAAGATTTACTACACAACAGACGGCAATGCACCAACCGCAGCAAGCACAGAATACACAAGTGCAATCAATGTAACAGAAGCCGTAACAATTAAAGCAATTGCCGTAAAAGACGGAATGAATGACAGTGAAGTTGCAAGTGTTAGCTATACAATTAAACCTGATTACAGCAAATGTGTTGTTGGAGACTTTATCTTAAAAGACGGAACAATTTTGTCTAAAGAGAAAAGTCCAGAAAACGGAACTGTTGCCGCAGTAATCGTCCGTGCCGCAGCAGATGGCAAGCCAGCCCTTGGTGTTGGAATTGTACATAACAGAAGCGGTCTTGAATGGTGTACAAAGGAAGCGTCAGGATACGGAATAAATATTTCTGTTTTAGTTGGAGATAAAACAAGCGACTATATGGATGGAAGTGACAGCTGGGACATACTTGTTAAGAATTGCAATGATTTGAAAGAAGCAACAAAAGAAACTTTTGAAACTGTTGCAGAAAAGTATCCTGCATTTAATTACTGTAGAAAATATGGTGAAAACAATGGTCTGAAAGGAGACCTTGCAAATGGCTGGTACTTACCGACAGTTGCAGAACTTTACACAATCTACCAGAACAAAGCTGTTGTAGAAGAAAGTCTTACAAAAGCAGGTGGAAGTAATTTTGGTGACAATTTTGGTGACAGCATTTACTGGTCTTGTTGTCAGCACCCTGACCGTAATTTCGCCCAGCTACTGATTTTCAGCAGTGGCAATATGAGCGTCAACGAAAAGGTCAACTATACCATTTATGTTTGTAGTGTTAGGGCTTTTAACTAGTGGCGCGTAGCGGCACGAATTTAACTATTTAATTTATAAGACCTGTCATTGGCAGGTCTTTTTTTTATATGTTTTTGCTTAATTGTAAAACCTTCAAAAATTTTGTATATTGTATAGTACAAATTGTATATTTTGAGGGGTTTCCCCATAGGAGTAAATAAATGGCAGACACAATGCATGCTTTGGAAAAAAATCCAAATTGGAAAGGACGCCGCGGACCAGTTGTTTTGGTTATTATGGACGGTGTTGGTTATGGTAAATATGAAGAAGGGGATGCTGTAAAGGCTTCTAAAATGAAGTACTTGGACTGGTTCACAGCTAACTGTCCACACACTCAGCTTAAGGCTCACGGAACTGCTGTTGGTCTTCCTTCTGATGATGATATGGGTAACTCTGAAGTTGGTCACAATGCTATTGGTTGTGGTCGTGTTTTTGCTCAGGGTGCTAAACTTGTTGGTGAATCTATTACTTCTGGCACAATGTTCGAAGGCGCAACTTGGAAGAAACTTGTAAAGAATGTTCAGGACAAAGGTTCTACATTCCACTTGATGGGATTGGTTTCTGACGGTAACGTTCACTCTCACATTGATCACCTTAAAGCTATGATTGCTCAGGCTCACAAAGAAGGTGTAAAAACTTTGCGCGTTCATGCTTTGCTTGATGGTCGTGATGTTCCTCCAACTTCTGCTCTTGAATATTTTGAACCACTTGAAAAATATCTTGCTGAATTTACTGATGTAGACTATCAGATTGCTTCTGGTGGTGGTCGTATGTACATCACTATGGACCGTTACGGTGCTGACTGGTCAATGGTTGAACGCGGATGGCACGCTCACGTTTTGGCTGATGGCCGCCAGTTTGCTTCTGCTACTGAAGCTATCAATACTTACCGTGCTGAAAATGCTGGTTTGCTCGACCAGGATATGCACGAATTCGTAGTTGCTAAAGACGGAAAACCTGTTGGTCCAATCGTTGACGGCGACTCTGTAATCTTCTTCAACTTCCGTGGTGACCGTTCTTTGGAAATCACAGCTGCATTCGAAGAAGACAACTTCCCACACTTTGACCGTGTTCGCCGCCCAGCTGTTGAATA